>CANQBE010000012.1 GCA_947589515.1 uncultured Bacilli bacterium | reverse complement strand
TTGTAGGATACTATGATAAAGAAGAGGCACACAAATGGGATTTAGAAGATATGAGAGAAACAGGATATGATGAAGGAAAAAAGAAGGGAATCTTGCAAGGAGAAAAAAACAAACAAATTGAAATAGTGAAATCCATGTTAAAAGAAAATATTTCAATTGATATGATTTCTAGGTGTACCAACTTAACATCAGAAGAAATCAGAAAGATATCCGTACCATTAAAGGAATCAATAAAAGTATAGATGATAACAAATCTATACTTTAAATTTTTTTGATAAAAAAATCAACGAATCCATTTTTTTATTCGTTGATTTTTAAAATAGAATGAACTTGAAAATCCTGACAAGTTCCGATAGGAAGTTCATAAGTATAGTAGACATGTTGATGTGGCCAAAGAATTCGCATCGGTTTTAGACTAGGATACATCTTGATAATTCGATGATTTTGATCTGTCATAATGACATCTATTGCTTGAAACATAAAAAAAGTATGAATACTATTACATTTTGGAAATCTTTTTCCTTGAGAAATTTTCTTTTTCTGAAACATAAATCCTTTTAATCGAGCCCAGAAACTAACACAATCTTCAATTTCTATTTTTTTTTGATTACATAATAAGTACATCCAATCACCAGTTTCAGTATATCAAAAACAAATCTATTTGACAAATCTAATATTTTATTTTAAACTTTAGTTAAATAGAACTACCAGATAATAGATAGGGGATGAGATTATGAATAAAAATGGTCAAGCCTTAATAGAATACATTTTAATTATTGCGCTCATGTCTATTATCATTATTAGTTTAGTAAAGTATTTTGGAGGATATTTAAAAGATTCTTTAACCAAGACTTCCTGTAATATCGCTGGTTTAGAATACGTTCAAGGGGAAAAAACAGGAGAAGGCTTTTGCAAAGATGATTATCAAGAAATCCTAGAAGATAATTGAGTATTCTCTTTTTTTTTTGCTAAAATTATGCTATACTTATAAATATAATAGGGGTGGTATAGTGAAAGGAAATAAAAAGGGACAAGCCTTAATAGAATTTATCTTAATTTTACCAATCATTATTCTATTACTATTAGCCATGATGGATATTGGTAAAATCTTTTTAACCCAAAGCCAGTTAGAAAATGATGTAGAAAATTGTTTAGTAACGATAACAGCAGATGAAAAAACATTAGAAGAAATCAAATCTATCTTCAAACAACAGCAAATAGAAGTGGAATTATTAGAAAATCAAACAACCAATTTTTTAACCATTCAGGCTAAACGGGAAATTAACTTTATAACACCACTATTCAATCAAATTTTAAAAAATTATCAAGTTCAAGTAAAAAGGGTGATTCCTTATGAATAATAAAGGACAAACCTTAGTTATTTTTATCATTTTATTACCAATCATCATAATCATTTTAGGCTTTATTGTCGATCAGTGTTATATACTGTATCATGAAAAAAATCAAAAAGAAATTACATCCTTAGTTTGTACTTATGCAAAAGAAGATAAAACCGAAAATGATATTCGCCAATTAGCATTAGAAAATGATAAAAATTTAAATCAAATTAAGATTACACAAAACGATCAACAAGTAGAAATTACATTAGAAAAAGAACTTCCTAGTTTATTTGGAAATTTATTAGGAATAAAATCTTACCATATAAAAACAAATATGACATGTATGAAATAGAGGGATTGATATGAAGAATAAAAAAGGGAAAACAATAATGGTTACTTCTTCCAAAGGTGGCGTTGGAAAAACTATTTTCTTATTAAATTTAGCAGGTGTTTTAGCCAAGAAAGATCAGAAAATTTTATTAGTAGACTGTGATTTAGTAGGAGGAGCAATTGCTTTAAACCTAGATCTAGTAGCCGAAAAAAATATTTTTCATGTTTTTGAAGATCTAGCAAATCGTCGTTATCAAAATTACGAGTCCTATATTATCCCTTATCATAAAAATATTGATGTGATTAGTTCTTGCAAAGATCCTAGACAAGCTTTAAAAATTGATATGGAATACATTGTCTCTTTTTTAGAAGAAATGAAAAACTACTATGATATGATTTTAATCGATACAACCCATGGCCTAACCAAAGATAATATTTTACTACTAGATAAAATGGATATCATCCTTTATGTAATGACCAATGATTTAATGGATATTAAAAATACAAAAGCCTTTATGGATGTCATGAATACGATTGAAAAAGATAATATCAAAATCATTTTAAATAACTCTAGAGATATAGGATTAAATTATTTTTCAAAATACGATATTCGTAGTATAGTGGGAAGAAATATCGATTATAGTATAGATCCTTCTCTTTATATTAAAAATATTACGAGTTTTTTGTTAGAAGGAGAAATTTTTACTCTCAATAAAAGTCTAACTTTTAAAGATAAAAATGATTTGCGCAAATTAGAAAATATGGCCGATGATTTAATAAAGGAATAAGTAGGTGAGAAGATGACAAAGAAAACATTAGCTGAAGAATTAGAAATACCAAAGAATCAGAAAAATATCGAATTTGTTTCAGATTATGATGTTTTTAAAGATAAAGAACTACTAGATCAATTAAGAAAAAATATCATAGAAAATTTACTAGATTCTAAGATGAATGATTTAGAAAATTCTAAAGAAAGAATGGAATACTATATCAATAAAGAACTAGAAGGATATGATTTATCGACACTAGAAAGAAGTCATATTTATAACTTAGTAGAAAATGAAATTCATGGTTATGGTCCGATTACGGAATTATTAAAAGATAAAAATGTAACAGAAATTATGGTAAATGGTCCCGATGATATTTATGTAGAAATGAATGGAAAAATCATGAAAGATGAAACAATATCCTTTATTAATGCAGAGCATATTATGAGAACAATAGAAAGAATGGTTCAATCCGTAGGAAGAACTATTGATGCTACCAATCCTATGGTAGATGCTAGATTAAAAGATGGAAGTCGTCTAAATGCCATTATTCCTCCTTTAAGTATCAAAGGACCAATCTTAACGATTCGTAAATTTAAAGAAGATATGGATGATATTGATGATATGATTCGTAATGGTACGATGACTCCTTATATGGCAAGATTTTTAGAAGCTTGTGTCAAGGCAAAACTAAATATCGCGGTATGTGGTGGTACTGGTAGTGGTAAAACTACTTTATTAAATGTCTTATCAAGTTTTATTCCAGCAGAAGAAAGAATTATTACTATAGAAGATGCTGCTGAATTAAAATTACTGCAAAAACATGTCATTTCCTTAGAAACAAAAGATGCTAATTATCAAAATGGAAAAGAAGTAACGATTCGTGATTTAGTTCGAAATGCTTTAAGAATGCGACCAGATCGTATTATCGTTGGTGAAGTTCGTGGAGAAGAAGCATTCGATATGTTGCAGGCTATGAATACTGGACATGAAGGAAGTATTACGACACTACATGCAAATGGTCCATTAGATGCCATGCATCGAATAGAAACGATGGTATTAATGAGTGGTATGGAAATTCCAGTTTCAGCGATTCGCGAGTATATTGAAAATGCTTTTGATATTATCATTGAGATTGAAAGATTAAGTGATGGTAGAAGAAAAGTTACCAATATTAGTGAAGTCGTTGGTTTTCAAGAAGATGAAATTTATTTACAAAAAATATTTGCATTTCGTGAACAAGGTATCAATGAACAAAATCAAGTAAATGGTGAATTTGTTTTATATAATTATTTACCAAAAGTTTATAGTAAAATAAAACGCAAAGGAATCGATTCTATCGATGATATTTTTGAACCAATTATAACAGCAAAAAATGCGAAAAATCAAAGCAAAGAGAAAGATAAAAATAAGAAAAAATAATAGAAAGTGGTGTATCCAATGTTAGGAGTCAAGCAACTAATTATGTTAGGAATTCTGATATTTTTGATATTAGTAGGAATCACCTGGATTTATTTTACGATCCGTAGTATTCGCTTGCAAAAAAGAATTAGTAGATTTATGGTCGCAACCCAAAATTCAAAACCAAAATCAATCACAGATCAACTAATATATGAGTATCAAAAATTAAGAAATCAAATTTCTCTAAAATTACAGAAAAAGAAAAAATATTCCAAAGATTTAGAAATGATTACCATCGAAAAAAATAATTTTTTAGCAACCCAAATCTTGTTTTCTGTATTCTTTCTAATTAGTTATTTACTGTTATCTCTACTTTCTGTTTTTCCTTTCCATATCTTGCTTGCTATCGTTAGTTTTCTTCTTGGTTTTTATCTACCCAATATCATGAAATTATTTCAAGACAAAAAAAATATAAAAGAAATTGAAAAAGATTTATTAAAAGCAATCTCGCTAATGAACCATTCCTTTGCATCTGGAAAAAGTATTATGCAAGTAGTCGAAATAGTCTCACAAGAATTGGAAGGTCCCGTTGCGTTAGAATTTGCCAAAATCCATCAAGATATGTTACACGGTCTAAGTTTTCAAACCGCTTTCGAACGATTTAGTGAAAGAGTCAAATTAGAAGAAGTAAATTATATTACTACAGCATTAACCATGTTAAATAAAACAGGTGGGGATGTTGTAACCGTGTTTTCTTTCATTGAAAAAAATTTATATCGAAGAAGAAGTTTAGAATTAGAATGGAAGTCTACCGTTGCTAGTAGTCGCTTAGTATTTCAATTATTAGTATTTCTTCCTCTATTTTTATTGATCGGAATTAGTATTTGGAATCCTAATTATTTTGCTACATTCTTTTCTTCAACACTAGGACTTTTACTGTTCATAGTCATTCTATGTATTTATATTCTTTATATTGTAGTAATAAAGAGTATTATGAAAATAGAAAAGTATTAGGAGGGAAGTATGAAAGAAATTTATTATGAATTATCTCATAGAATTTATCGCGTACAAACCATCAATCGTTATCTAGAAAAATCAAAATTATTAGGTAATTATGAGGAAAAAAGAATTCTTGATTTTTTAAATATTAGAATTCTACTAAGTATGATTTTATTTTTCTATAGTTACTTTGCTAACAAGGGTAACCTTTTATTAGCAATCATCTTTACAGTTCTATTTTATCAATTATTGACTTACGTTGTTTTTGATTATCGCATCAAGCAAAGAGAAAAAGAATTAGAACATGATGCTATCTATTTTTTTGAAGTATTAGAAGTAACTCTAGCATCAGGTAAAAATTTAATAGAATCGTTAAAAGTGACTACCAACAATATAGATAGTCAATTATCAAAAGAATTTCAAAAAACACTACAGGAAATAGAATATGGGAAAAGTTTTCATGATGCTTTTAGTAATCTCAGAAAAAGAATACCTAGTGATGCCATTCAAAACGTCATTTTAAACTTAATGGAGACATATACTTCAGGGGGAATGATTATCGATACTTTGTCAAAGCAAATTTCCTTTATTGGTAATAAACGGGTCATGGATTTGAAAAAGAAAATGAATGAAATTCCTATTAAAGTAAGTGTAGTATCGGTATTTCTATTAATTCCTCTAGTATTATTATTAATACTATCACCCGTCATTTTAGAATATTTACAGGGATTATAGAGAAATCTTTTCTTTTTCAAAAAACTATGATAATATAAAGAAAGAAAAATTAAAAAGAAAGAAGGAAAAAGTATGAGTGGACATTCAAAATGGGCAACAATTCATCGAAAAAAAGGATTGGTGGATGCAGAAAGAGGAAAAATATTCCAAAAATTAGCCAAAGAAATCTATGTTGCAGCAAAGGGTACCAATGGGGATCCTGACAGTAATCCATCTTTAAGAATGGTCATTGAAAAATGTCGAAGCCAAAATATGCCAAAAGATAATATTCAAAAGGCTATTGATAAAGCAGTAGGATCTCAAGGTGGAGAAGACTATGAAAATATTCGTTATGAGGGATATGGACCTAGTGGAATTGCGTTCATGGTAGATTGTCTAACGGATAATAGAAATCGTACGGCCATGTTAGTACGTACGGCATTCACAAAAAAAGGTGGTAATTTAGGTACCGATGGTAGTGTAAGTTATCTATTCAATCGAAAAGGTGTGATTGTGGTTGAAAAGACAGTAGATGAAGATGAATTAATGATGACTGTCTTAGATAATGGTGCAGAAGACTTTATTGTGAATGACGATACTTTTGAAATTTATACAACGCCAGATACGTTCTTACAAGTAAAAGAAGCAATGGAACAAATGGGAATTACAGATTTTATTACCAGTGAAATTACCTATGTTGCTTCTAATCAAGTTGAAATTAGTGATGAAGAAACCAAAGAAAAAGTTTATAACTTGATAGATGCCTTAGAAGAAATCGATGATGTACAAGATGTATATCATAACTTAAGTGAGTAGAAATACTTACTTTTTTATAGGAAAAAGGTGTATTATGAATCAAAATCATCAAATAGAAATGGAAAAAATAATTGAACAAGAACAGAGCCAACATCACATTCCTACTTTATTATTACATAGTTGTTGTGCTCCTTGTTCGAGTTACGTTTTAGAAACATTAACTCCTTATTTTCATATTACGATTCTCTATTATAATCCAAATATTGATCCAATAGAAGAATATCAAAAAAGAAAAGAAGAAGAAATCAGGTTTATCAACGAGTATCCCAGTAAATATAAAGTAAATTTCTTAGACTGTGATTATGATGGTGAAGCTTATCAAAAAATGAGTAAAGGTTTAGAAAACTTAAAAGAAGGAGAAAAGCGTTGTTATCTGTGCTACCAATTACGGATGGAAAAAGTAGCAGAAGTTGCTAAGAAACATCATTTTGATTACTTTGGAACGACTTTATCCATTAGTCCATATAAAAATAGTAATTGGATTCATGAAATTGGAAAAAAGTTAGAAGAAAAATATCAGATTCCTTATCTAGTAGCTGATTTTAAAAAGAAAAATGGTTATCAACGTAGTATTGAATTATCTAAAATTTATCATCTATATCGTCAAGATTATTGTGGATGTATTTATTCGAAGAGGGAAAGAGAACAGCAAGTAAAAGAAAAATGTTCATTACAATAAGTATGGATAAAAAATAAAAATATGGAAACGATAGGAGCAAATATGGAAATTACAAGAATGGTAGTAGGAGAATTACAAGAAAACTGTTATATAGTAAAGAAAAATAATAGTTGTTTAATCATTGATCCTGGAAGTGAATTTGACCAAATTCAAAAAAATATTGGCAATTTCCAAGTAGAAGGTGTTTGCGTTACTCATCATCATTTTGATCATGTAGGTGCATTAAAGCAAGTATTAGAAACTTATCCAGTAGAGTTATATGATGATATGAATTGTGAGGAAAAGGAATATACGGTAGGTCCTTTTACATTCCAAGTAATTAAAAATCCAGGACATACTACGGATTCCGTTAGTTTTTATTTTCCTCATGAAAAAGTAATGTTTGTTGGTGACTTTATCTTCTTTCAAAGTATTGGCCGATGTGATTTAGAGGGTGGAAACTTTGAAACAATGAAAAAAAGTATTGAAAAAATCAAAAAATATCAAGATGATATTACTTTATATCCTGGTCATGGAATCAAAACAACTTTACAAGAAGAAAAGAAAAATAATCCCTATTTTTAGAGATTGTTTTTTTATGAATTTTGTGATACGATTTCTATATAATAGAAAGAGGTAAGCGTATGAGTTTTGATGTTGTATTATTAATTGTATTAATTGTAGCAGGAGTTTGTTTTTTTAGAAGATTAGATAGTAGTGTTTACTTTATTGCATCTTTAGACATTTTCTTTCGAATTCTAACTTTTATTAAAAATAATTTAGGTGTTAGTGAAATTAGTAGTTTTATTGGTAAATATTTTCCAGAAAGTATTCCTGGGGTGATTAATAAATATACAGATGGTATTATTAGTACGATTTTAATGTGGATTTATGTACTAATGTTTGCTGTTTTCCTATTTTATACCGTTAGAATTTTATGGAAGAAAAGATAAGATGAGATTGATTAGATCTCATCTTTTAATTGCTCATAAAGAATTCGATTGATTAAATCTGGTCTTTGTAAATAAGTAAAATGGCTAGTTCCTTCTAAGATAATAAGTTCTGAATTTTTAATGAGTTGATTCATGGTATAACCATCTTTGACAGGAGTACTGTCGTCTAAATTACCCCAAATTAATAAAGTTCGTGCCTTGATATATTTTAAATATGGCTTTAAATCTTCATTCACAACATTACGAAATGTTTTCATCATATTTGGATCTAAATCTTTATAGTCACTAGATGCGAATTTATCAAATAAATATTCTTGAAAGGAAGTTCGATATTTTTTAGGAAAAATTTGAATGCTTCTTTTTAATAACTTATAACAGTAAGTTCTAAGTATTTGGTAAAATGTCTTTTTAGGTTTAATACCAGCACTATTCATGAGAATAATATTAGAAAAAGAATAGTGATAATAACCTAGTAAAGTAGTAATGATTCTCCCTCCGAAGGAATGTCCAATTAAAATAGGATCTTCTACTTGAAGGTCTTGTATCCATTCGTAGATAGCATCGGTATAATCATAAATTGTTAAATCTCTATTAGGAAAAGGACTGTTTCCAAATCCTGGATAATCGACAATATACACTGTAAAATAATCCTTTAAGAAATTGATCATGTAAGTAAAAGTACTTCTAGTTTCTCCCCAACCAGGAAGAATCATAATACTTTTTTTCCCTTGTCCTACTTTTTCATAATATAACGTAATATCTTCATAGTTAAAAACCAAGATAATCACCTAATGTAATATATGCAAACTAATGAAAAAAATTAGTAAAAGATTCGATAAAATCCGATCAGTAAAAAAATGACACCACTGAAAAAAGTAATGGTATTAGAACTGGTTTTCCATTTAGAATAAGAGATGCGGTTACCAACGTAAAATAAGAAAAAACTGATGAAAAAATGAAGAGTTATGAAAATTAAAAGAAAATAGGAAGGTATCCCTAATATCATACCAATTGTGAGATTATCAAAAGATAAGGTAATACCAAGCAAAACAAGTTCTTGGATAGAAAGGGTTTTTGAATCATCTAAATCTGCTGCTTGAGGATTTTGATAAATACAGAAAATATCGTTGAATTTGATAGGAAGCATAGGATTTCTTTTTTCTTTCTGCTTTTGTCCAAAACTTTCGATAATCTTTTTACTACCTAACAAGAAAAAGAAAAAAGTAGACAGAAAGGAAAGGATACGATTAGGAAGAACAGCTATCATTTGTTCACCAAACAAGCAAGATAAAAGGAAACAGAAAGAACCAATGCCACTTAATAGAATCATAGCCAAAACGGAAACTTTTATTTTTTCCATTCCAATGGAAAAACCAGCTATCAAATGATCAAATGAAGTAGCAATCAATAAAATAAATAGAGAAATGATAGGAAGCATAAGGATTCACCTGGTGTACTATATGAAAAATATAAAAATTAGATAGGGCATTTTCTATAGTAATAAAAAATTTATGTAAAGTTAAGTAAAAAAAGTATAAAAATCGTATTTCTATGATATACTATAATTGTCTAGAGGAATCGAGTTTGTCACATATAAAACCGACTAATTAGAACGATACGGGAGCATCCGATCAAGCAGTTTGTGTTGAATGCCTTTCCATTAGAAAAGGAATCCTAGAAAACTGCGTAAGAGCACCCACCTGTACAAATGCAGGTTTTATCGTTAGACATATCGACCCTTTGGACTTTTTTTGTTGTTGATAGGTAGGTGTAAAGATGTTATCTAGATTGGAAAAATTAATTGGTATTCAGAATATTGACAAACTGAAACAGACCTCCGTAATGATAATTGGTATTGGTGGAGTAGGTGGATACACAGTAGAAGCATTAGTAAGAAGTGGTATCGAAAATATCATAATTGTCGACCATGACCTTGTAGATATCACGAATAAAAATAGACAAATCATTGCCTTAGATTCTACCATGGGAAGAAAAAAAGTAGAGGTAATGAAAGAACGAATCCTAGATATCAATCAAAACTGTAAAGTAACTACCATAGATTTATTTTTGGATCATCAGAATACAGAAGATGTTATTTTAAAATATCATCCCGATTATATTGTAGATGCCTGTGATACCATAACTACCAAAAAAGAAATTATAAAAACTTGCATCCATCAAAACATTCCTATCATTTCTTCCATGGGAACTGGTAATAAATTAGATCCTAGGAAGTTAAGAATTGATGATATTAGAAAAACTAGTTACGATCCACTTGCTAAAATTTTAAGAAAATGGATTCGAGAGGAAAACATCAAAGAAAAAATTCCTGTTTTATGGAGTAGTGAACTACCCATCAAAGTTCAAGATAGAGTTCCAGGTTCTACTAGTTTTGTACCTAGTAGTGCCGGTTTATTAATCGCTAGTTATCTAGTGAATTCCATTATAAAAACGAGTCATGAATGATGAACTCGTTTTCTTTTGGTTATAATTTTCGATATAGACCAATTACTTTTCCTAAAATGGTAACATTAGGAAGAATAATAGGTGACATAAAATCATTTTCTGGTTGTAAACGAATGTAATCTTTTTCTTTATAGAAAGTTTTGACGGTTACAGTATTTTCTTCGGTCATGGCAACTACTGTATCTCCATTATTTGCTGTATTTTGTCGTTGTACAATGATAATATCACCATCGTAAATACCAACATTAATCATGGATTCACCACTAACTTTTAAAGTAAATACCTCTTTTTTATTAGGAAGTAATCCAACCGGAAGACTAAAAAATTCATCCGGCATTTCAATGGCTTCGATGGGATTACCTGCTGTAACCTTACCAAGAAGGGGAACTTCTACAACTTTATCATTGGTTTCTAAATATTCATTTGGTACTAATAGTTCAATTGTACGATTTTTAGCAGAATCTTTTTTGATATATCCCTTTTCCTCTAATTTTTTTAAATGAAAATGTGTAGTAGCAGAAGAAGATAATCCTAAAACTGCTCCAATTTCTCTTACAGTAGGAGGAAAGCCATTTTGGGCAATAAATTTTTTTAAAACATCAAGAATATCTTTTTGACGATCTGTTAATTTTTCCATATTTCTCTCCTTTACATTTTTATTTTAACATGAAAATTGTCAAATGTCAAACAAATGTTCAAAAATCTATTGACACAAACATTTGTTTTATATAAAATGAAATTAGAAAAAAACAAGGAGGAAAGAATATGAAAAAAGATATTAAAATCATTGCTTTAATTTATATAGGAGTTGCAGTATTCACGTATGCCATAAGTTTACGTATGAATCGCTTAGAAATGCAAGAAGACGTTCAAAAACAAAATCAAGAAATTGTACTTCATATCAAGTAAAATTTAGAGAAATTCTAAAGAACCTATGATATAATAAGTGTAGGTGAAGAGTATGAAAAAAGTAATTTTAGTCGATGGTAATAATTTATTATTTCGAAGTTATTATGCAACCGCTTATACGGGAAATATCATGAAAAACTCCAAAGGATTTCCTACCAATGCTGTCTATGGTTTTATTAATATGATTAATAAGATCATTACAGAAGAAAAACCAGAATACATCATGATTGCATTTGATAAAGGAAAAACATTTAGACATGATAAATATGAATCTTATAAAGGTGGTAGAAGTGAAACACCTGATGAATTAAAACAACAGTTTCCAGTTGCCAAAAAAATTTGCGAAGCAATGGGAATTCATTATTTTGAAATCGATAACTATGAAGCTGATGATATCATTGGAACTTTTGCGAAAGAAGTAAACAATAATCCTGATTTTATTGCTACTATTATTAGTAGTGATAAAGATTTACTACAATTAATTACCGATGAAGTAGATGTAAAATTATTAAAACAAACAGGATTTATCCGGATGGATAGACAAGTTTTTAAAGAAACGTATGGTGTAGAGCCCATTGGAATGATTGATTTAAAAGCATTAATGGGGGATGCTAGCGATAATATTCCAGGGGTAAAAGGAATTGGAGAAAAAACAGCCATTTCTCTTCTTAGTAAATATCAAACACTAGATAATTTATATCAACATATCGATGAAATCAGTGGGAAAACCAAAGAAAAATTATTACTAGATAAAGAAAATGCTTATATGAGTTATGATATTGCGACAATTTACTGTGATGTGCCAATTAATACAGACTTAGAAAATATCCATTATCAAGGAATTCACGCTTTAGAATATATGCAATTATTAGAAGAATTAGAATTTTATTCACTGATTAAAAAATTAGATATTGCAAAGGATCTCCTACAATCAGATGTAAAACAAGAAAAAGTTCAGGAAGAAGTCAAAGTAGAAATTTTAGAGGATTTATCGAATTTTACTTTAGACAAAGATTATGCTTTATATCTAGAAATCTTTGGCACCAATTATCATAAAGATAAAGTATATGGTGTAGGAATTTATAATGAGGATGTTAGTGTGTTCATTCCTTTTGATGTATTAATCAAAAATCCAACAATCTTAAATAATAACAAAGAAATGTTAACCTATGATTTAAAAAAGGTATCCTATATTTTTAGAAAAGAAAATATTAGTGTTAGTGAGTGTAATTACGATTTGATGATTGCTGCTTATTTATTAAATTATAATATTAAAGATGATATTAGTTATTTAGCACATAATAAAGGATATCAAATTCCTTTTTATGATGATTTCTTTGGAAAGGGTGCCAAAACGCATGAACCTTCTATCGAAGAAATTGCGAAAATTTGTTTAGAAAAAGCATGTTTTATTTATGAGACCAAAGATGAATTTTTAAAAGAATTAAAAGAAGATCAGTCTTTAATGTTATTCCATAATATTGAAATGCCTTTAGTAGAAGTATTAACGGATATGGAATTTACAGGAATTCGAGTAGATAGAACTTACTTAGAAAAAACAGGGAAAGAATTAGAAGTAAAGATTCAAAAATTAGAAACAGAAATCTATGAAATTGCTGGTGGTGAATTTAATATTTCATCTCCAAAACAGTTAGGTACTATTTTATTTGAAAAACTAGAAATTCCTTATCCTAAAAAAATAAAAGATAATAATTATTCAACGAGTAAAGAAATCTTAGATAAACTAGTAGGAACTTATCCAATTGTAGATAAGGTATTAGAATATCGGATGCTTACCAAGATTTTAAGTAATTATGTAATAGGATTAATAAGTGAAATTATGGAAGATGGTAAGATTCATACGATTTTTACCCAAACATTAACGAGAACAGGAAGATTATCTTCGATTAGTCCAAATCTACAAAATATTCCGATTCGAACGGAAGAAGGAAAACTAATTCGTAAGGCTTTCATTCCGGAAACAGATTCCTGCATTTTATCGAGCGATTATTCACAAATTGAATTACGTTTATTTGCATCATTTGCCAATGCTGATAACTTAATTGATGCTTTTATTCATGGAGCTGATATTCATGCCAAAACAGCTTCTGATATCTTTGGCGTTCCAATGGATCAAGTAGATAAAAATATGAGAAGAACAGCAAAAGCTGTCAACTTTGGAATTTTATATGGAATTAGTAGTTTTGGTCTTTCAGAAGATTTAGGAATCGATATTATCTCTGCAAAAAGTTTTATTGATTCATATCTAGATACTTATCCAAGAATTAAAGAATATATGCAAGAGGTAATTGCAGATGCTAAAGAAAAAGGATATGTAAAAACGATTATGAATCGTAAAAGGGTAATTGAAGAGTTAAATAATAAAAATTACATGATTCGCCAACAGGGAGAAAGAATTGCTTTAAATACACCTGTTCAAGGTAGTAGTGCTGATATTTTAAAGAAAGCTATGATTGAAATCTTCCAAGAATTTAAAGAAAGAAATTTAAAGAGTAAAATGTTAATCCAAGTACATGATGAACTTGTTTTCAATGTTCTAAATAGTGAATTAGATACCGTAAAAGAAATCGTACAAAGAATTATGGAAAATACCTACCAGTTAAATGTACCATTAAAAGTAGATATTGAAACCGGATCTGATTGGTATGAAGCTAAATAACACTTGATATTTATGAAAAAAAGTGTATTATAATAGGAAATACTTTACAAGAGGAGAACTTATTTATGAAAGAAAAGAAATTAGAAATCACAGATGAAAACTATAATGCATATCGTCATTTATATGATATACAAAAAGGTAGAGACTATGTGGATATGAAACAATTTACAATATGGATTGCTCTTTTGGTAGCTGTGACAGTTAATGCTCCAAATCTAGTACTGATTATAGGAGAACTATTAGGTGCAACTCCACTAGGAATTATTACAACTTTGATAATGATAGGATTTTGTGAATGCTTTTTAATATTTGTTTCAAAGAAGATTCTATGTAAAACGTCTCTCAAAAATTTCAAAGAAGATTATCCAGATATTGATATCAATATCAATAAAGAAGAATTAAAAAAAGCACTAGTAAAATATAAAGGGTTATCAAAAGTAGAAAAAAATTTTGAAGAACAGAAAGAAGAACACCTATCAAACTATCAAGAATCATTTAGAAGTATGACACCATCTGAAAAAATTGCTTTTTTAGAAAAAGAAAAAGAGTTTTGGGAACAAGAAGCTATCTTAGAAAAGCATGAAACTTCTGAACTAGATATTCATAAAAAATTAGGAAAAAGTAACATACAATAAAACTGTAAAATATATTATGATAATATAAAAAATCATACAAAGAATTATGGAAAATACCTACCAGTTAAATGTACCATTAAAAGTAGATATTGAAACCGGATCTGATTGGTACGAGGCTAAATAACACTTGATATTTATGAAAAAAATGTATAATATGAAATAATTTACAAAGAGGAGAAACAATTTATGGAAGAAAAGAAATTAGAAATTACAGATGAAAACTATGATGGATATCACCTTTTATATAATACAAAAAATGGTGTAAAGAATGGAAAATTTTATGGTACTGACAAGCAAATCATAATACTTTTTTTGATTACCGGAGTTCTAGAAGTTATTTGTTTTGTAGGGCCTTATTTAGTTTTTCCATCACATATGTTAGGAGTTTTGAGTGCTGTGATAGCTACATCATTCATATTATTTGGCTTCAATAAGATTTTGTCTAAAATATCTTTCAGAAATTTTAAAAAAGATTATCCAGATATTGATATCAATATCGATATAGAAGAATTAAAAAAAGAACTAGTTAAATATGAAGAATTATCAAAAGTAGAAAAAGATTTTGAAATGAAAAAAGAAGAACACCTATCAAACTATCAAGAATCATTTAGAAGTATGACACCATCTGAAAAAATAGCTTTTTTAGAAAAAGAAAAAGAGTTTTGGGAACAGGAACAGATATTAGAAAAATATACAAGTCCTGAACTAGATATTCATAAAGAATTAGGAGAAAAGAAAATATAATAAAGTAGTAGGAGAAAAGTAGCATATGCCAGAAAAACCAGAAGTAATTACAGTTACCAAAAAACTAGAGAAAAGATTATTAAATAGAAAAATTACAGACTGTAAAGTATATTATGATGCTATTATTGACTATCCAACAAAAGAAGAATTCATTGGTAGAATCAAAAATCAAACCATGAATTCTTTTTCGACTCGTGGAAAATGGATCGTAATAGAATTGGATCAAGATTATTTATTAGTACATCTTCGAATGGAAGGAAAGTTCTTTTTTCGAGAAAAGAATGTACCCTTAGAAAAACACCATCATGTAGTATTTACAATCGATGACAACGAAGAATTACATTTTCAGGATGTTAGAAAATTTGGTCGAATGAAATTAATTCCCAAAGAAAAAATCAACGAAATGCCACCATTTTCCGAACTAGGATTAGAACCTTGGGATTCCAATTTGACCTCTCAATATTTAAAAGAAAAATTGAAAAATAAAAAAATTCCTATTAAAACAGTATTACTTGATCAATCGATTATTACTGGAATTGGCAACATCTACGATGATGAGATTCTCTTTTTATCTCATCTTCATCCTTTAACACCTGCCAATTCTATCAAAGAAAAACAATTAAAATCAATCATTGAAAATACCATAATCACTTTGGATAAAGCCATTCAAGAAGGTGGTACCACCATTCGTAATTATACATCAGAAGAAGGAGTTACTGGTCTATTTCAAAATCATTTATATGTTCATACCAAAGTAGGAGAGGCTTGTCCTAATTGTGGTACTACCATTTTAAAAATAAAAGTGGGAGGAAGAGGAACTTACTATTGTCCAAAATGTCAAAAACAAAAAAATAGATAGGATAATGAGAATTAGATACGAAAATCAAGCAATATTTGTTTGCTTTTACATATAATATTTTATAAAGAATTTGCTTTTTTCTCATAAATGTGATAAACTTTAAATCACGCTGTAAAAAGAGGAGGGGACTTTATGAAAGACATCAATATTGCGAAAATAGAAATCAACAATCCTATATTATCTACATATGTAAAAACGATTCGCTCATGGGGTGGCGAAGATTTGCAATTAACAGAAAATGGCTTTTATGCTATATTTTTAGAAGATAGATTTTTAGCAGCTTCTACTATGGAAGCAAATGATAATAATTCGGATATTTTAATTTCCTTAGTGAATGGAAGCAATGTAAATCATGAAATCATTCAAAAAGAATCACAAAAACAATTATCTGAACTTGCCAAAATTCGCTATGGAGAAAATAAAACAATCAAAATGCTAACATTAAGTAAATAAGAAAACGAGTAGATTATAGATTACTCGTTTTTGGTTTGGTTTGATATTCACTTTGAATACATTTTATTTTTTCATCTTCTTCTAAAATAGAGGCATAGATAGCAGTAATGTTTTTTTCATATGCCAACATTTTACTATTACCTTTAGAAAAGGTTGTAATCATTGGTAAGTGAGTTTCTTTTTTTATTGCATTTAAATATTTTTGACCTATTTGATTAAATCCTAATATTCGAATGTATTCAACTTCTTTCCATTGATTAGCCTGTTCCTTGGTAAAATTACATAAAATATGAAGAAGCATTCGATTAATTTTATTATAAGTATAGCGCTTTGTCTTTATTTTTTGTACCAAATCCTCCCAACTAGTTGCTTCTTCGACATATTTTTTAATTCGATTTTGAATTCCTTCTTCCACTGTTTGATAAATACTTAAATCTTCTGTTGACATAATTTTATACTTTAAAAATGGAAAATAGGTATCTGGTGTAAAATGAGAATTTTGTAATAAATCATACACTTCTTTTGGTACAACTTTTTGAATGGATTTCTTTTCTAATATGGCTTTTCGAATACTAGTAGCACTTGAAATAGAATCAGCTAATTCCAAATCATGATATTGATTGGTTCTCTGAATAGTAAGTGGTATCATCTGTGCATCTTGTCTAATAATTTCCTTAATATAACTAAGTCCCAATAGATCATTAGGAGAAGTAACCATATCAACACCAAATTCTTGAAATGCTTTGTTAAGAGCCGTAGGATAATTCAATCCTTTTTTTAAATAATCTTTCATATTTTTTTGATATTCTGTATTTTTGACGGAGATTTCAGCTAATCGTGTTAGCATATCAATGTCATTGCTTTCGCTACCAAAAACTAAATATTCAGCATGCAACTCTTTTAAAATAGATATGGCACCATGAGCAAAGATATCTGCACTTTGTGTTGCGAAACTAAAAGGGAGTTCTACTACTAAGTCAACACCATACTTTAAAGCAATTTCACATTTTTCCCATTTATTCATAATACTAGGAATTCCTCGTTGTGTAAAATTGCCAGACATTACTAAAATAATCATAGATTCAGGAAACATTTCTTTAATTTTTTGAATATGATAAATATGCCCATTATGAAAAGGATTATATTCACCAACGATACCAATAATTTTCATAGTTATCACCTTTAATGGTATTGTAGCATAAAAACAATTGAAAAAAAATAAATTCTGTTGTATAATTAGAAAGCGGTGGTGATAGTATGAAATTAGATTTACTCACTCTAACGAATAATTTAAAAAATGTATTAGAAGTAGATCAAAAAGTAGAAATACCAAAAGAATTCTATCAAAAAACATCGATTATAGAATTAAAAAACTTAATCCTAAAAGGAACCGTTACCAACAATGCAAATACAATCACCTTAAGAGCAACTGTAACGGGTATGATGATTTTAGAAGATTCTATTAGTTTAGAACCAATTGACTATCCATTTACTTGCGAAATAGAAGAAGAACTTCAAGATTTTTTAAAAAATAATGAAAATACACTTGATATTACTGAGATTTTATGGCAAAATATTATGTTAGAAGTTCCATTGAAACTTTCTCATGTAGAAAATTTCGATGAATATCAAGGGGATGGCTGGAAATTAATCAGTGAAGATAGTATCAAAAATACTAATAATCCTTTTAGTGAACTAAAAGATATGATGGGAGAGGAGTGATAATATGGCAGTACCATTCAGAAAAGTATCTAAAACAAGAAAAAGAATGAGAAGAAGTCACAATGCTTTAGCACAAGTAGGAACTTGCAAATGTCCAAATTGTGGTGAAGCCATTAGACCTCACAGAGTATGTCCAAAATGTGGGTTCTATAAAGGAAAAGAAGAAGTAAAAAAAGATGCTGAATAAGCATTTTTTTGTTTGAAGGGGGATAACAATGTTAGAAGAATATATTCATTATGATAGGCAATTTTTAAATCAAGTAATTGGTTCCTTAACGAAATATCAATTGATAGGATTAGACGAAACGTGTATATTAATAGAAGATAAAAAATATCAAATCATTTTAGATCAACTGATGATGATGTATTTAAATTTATCTTTAGCTCCTAATTATCAAACAATTAAACCTCAAACATTAGATGCCAAAACAACATTAGAATTAGCCAATGATTCATTTACATCCATATTCCCTAGATATCAGAAAACCATCACAAATTATGATAATCTATTATACTCTTATGAAAATTTTCATTTTCAAGAATCCTCTCTGGAATATCATGTTACAGAAAAAGGAAAAATAATCCTAAATCAAATAGCATTGCCAGAAGATAGTGATGAATATACACCAGGAATGATTAATCACGAAAAAATGCATGCTTTTATGATGCAAAAAATCAATTTAAAAAATTATCCTATCATCTATATGGAACTATTATCCATGCTAATACAAAAAATAACGAATTATCAGGTAGAAAAAACATTAAATCTAAACACAACTCACATTATTGATGGAATCGTCCGTACCATTGATAATCAACAACATTTATCTGTTTTGGATATTTTAAAAGACATTAATTTAATGCAAGAATCAGTAAATAATCACTTGATTTACCAATATCTCAATCTAAAAGCAAACGATTATTTACTTTCCGATTGGTATAGTGATTTTTTAATAGAATATTATGTAATCGATCCTAAAATTCTAAAAGATAAACTCAATCAATTATTTAGAAATGAAATAACCATCCAAGAACTATTAAATTATTATGGAATTTCGTTAGGCCATAAAAGTTTAATTCCTAATATTGAAAAAAAACTCATCGAAGTAAAAAAATATTCCATCCAACAATAATCAACAATTTCTTTCCCTAAAGAAAATTATAATAAGACTAGGTGATATCTTATGAAAGTATATCTCGATCTAGTCTTTTTTTTAAATTTCATGTTCGACTTTTTACTACTATTAACCGTTAAAATTGTTTTAAAAAGAAGAGTGAAATGGTATCGAGTTTTGTTAGGAGCCTTGGTTGGTGCCCTTAGTATCTTTTTCTTATTTATCAAATTAAATACCGTTACTCTTTTTTTACTAAAGATTATCATATCTCTTTTCATGCTAAGTATTACATTTGGCTTTCCATCTTTAAAAGAATTTTTAAAAAATTTTTTATACCTATATTTTATTAGTATCATTTTAGGAGGTTTTTTATATTATTTAAATTTAGAGTTTTCTTATCAAAATATAGGACTTGTGTTCTTTCATAATGGTTTTAGTATCAACTTTATCTTACTCATTCTATTAAGTCCGCTCATTATTTATTTTTATATCAAACAAGATCGATCTTTAAAAATCATTCAAAACTGTGATTATCAAGTAGATTTATATGTTCAACAGAAAATTTACCATTACCATGCCTACCTAGATACCGGAAATAAATTGTATGATCCTTATTTTCATAAACCGATTATTTTACTATATGATCCTGATTTTCCGAAAATGAAAAAACCACTGATGATTCCCTATGATACATTAGAACATCATGGATTATTAGAATGTATGAAAGTAGATAAAATTATCCTAGATCAACATAAAGTAATTTTAAAACCATACATTGCCTTAAGTAAAGAGCCCTTTCAAATAGATGGGGTTAGTATGATTTTGCATAAAGATTATTTAGAATAGGAAACGACAAAAAATTTAATTTCTTTTTTCTATACTAGTTTTACCAAACATATAATGAAATGAGGAGGGAATATATGATTAGTATATTATTATTAATAGGAAGTATGGTAGAGTATGCAAATGTGTTATTCTACGTAGGAGCAGCAGATATTTTACCGCCACCACTCAAAAAAGAAGAAGAGGAATATTATGTTACTATGGCATCAGATGGCGATTTATTTGCCCGTGATAAATTAATTGAGCATAATTTGAGATTAGTGGTGTTTCTTGCTAAAAAATATGAAAATACACGAGTAGATTTAGAAGATTTGGTAAGTATTGGTACGATTGGCTTAATAAAAGGTATTAAAACATTTTCCAAAGATAAAAATATCAAATTAGCAACTTATGCTTCACGATGTATTGATAATGAAATTTTAATGTACTTACGAAAAAATAAAAGAGTCAGAACGGAAGTTAGTTTTGATGAATCATTAAGTTTTGATCCTGATGGCAATGAACTACGACTAGAAGATATTTTAGGAACAGAACCAGATATTGTCACAAAAAACTTAGAGCATGAAACAGAAAAAAACTTAGTTATGGAGGAAATTAATAAATTAAATCCTCGTGATCGTGAAATTATTATTTTAAGATATGGTTTAATGGGACATAAAGAAATGACACAAAAAGATGTTGCTGATTTATTAGGAATTAGTCAATCATATATTTCAAGAATTGAAAAAAAAGTAATCAGAAGACTAAGAAATTTAGTGAGATGTTAAAATGGAGCATAAAAAAAAGGATTATGCTCCTTTTCTTTTATTAATACCAATCATACTACCTAACATAGAAGATACTAATAAGATGAAATAATAAATTAAGCTTTTGATATCCATTCCTTTATCGAACGCTAAATATCCAATGATAAATAAAAGGAAAATCACTTCAACTCCTACTTTTAACCCTTCTAACCATCCTTTTTTGCTTGCTTGACTTCCAATATAAATACCACCAATTAGCATCGAGATGGCTACCATAAATAGTTTTAAATAATTCATAGTACCAGTTCCTATCCAATTAAAATAATAAAATAGAGTAAGCACAGTATTCAAAACTAAAATGGGAACTAAAATATAAAGGAAAGCTTTTAAATATTTTAAAATATTTGTCATAATATCACCTAGTAAATTTTACGTATTGTATAAAAAAATATTCGAAAAACCATAATATATTTAGGTGATGAGTATGGATTATGTCATTGTGTTAGAAAGAACGATTCTTTTTTATATGATTATTACATTATTATATCGTTTTATGGGTAAAAGAGAAATTGGACAGTTAGGAATTGTCGATTTAATTGTTTCCATTTTAATTGCTGAATTAGCCGCAATTTCGATTGATAATCGTGAGGAAAGTGTTTTTCTATCGATTATTCCAATTGTTGCGCTAGTACTGATTCAAATAGGGATGAGTTATATTTCTTTAAAAAATTCCAAAATAAGAGATGCGTTTGATGGAACCCCATCTGTGATGATTAACCGAGGAGTCATTAATTTTAAAGAGATGGTAAAACAACGCTATAATATCGATGACTTATTAACTCAACTTCGTGAACAGCATGTAAGAACGATTGAAGAAGTCGATTATGCAGTCTTAGAATCGAGTGGAAAATTAAGTGTTTTTAAAAAGCAAGGAAATCAGTTTGGAAATTACCCATTACCTTTAATTTTAGATGGTGTCATTCAAAAAGAAACATTAACTCAAATTAAAAAAAGTGAAAAATGGTTGGAGAAAACATTAAGAGATGAACAAGTATCGTTAGAAGATATCTTTTATGCTTTTTATCAAAATAAAGATCTATATTTAATCAAAAAGAGTGATTTAGAAAAATAAAAAAGAACACATTTTATGTTCTTTTTTCACTATCTAGGTGAGATTCGATAGTTTTGTGAATTTTTTTCTTCACAATAATAAATATAAATGATAAATGTGAAATCTATGTGAATTTTAGAAATTATTTATGAATTTTAAAATAGAAAGTAGTACCTTTTCCTTTTTTAGAACGTACACCATATTCAAAGTGATGTAATTCTAAAATATTTTTGACAATAGAAAGTCCAAGTCCCGTTCCAACCGTATTTCTTTGATGATTTTTTTGAGAACGATAATATTTATCCCAAATTAGTGGAATTTCTTCCTGATCAATTCCTTTTCCTGTATCTGTAATTTCTACTGTAATTTCTTTCTTAGCTTCTAAAATTTGAATATATACTTTTTTATCTTCTCCCGTATAATTAATCGCATTATTAATTAAGTTATAAATCACTTGTTCTAATTTCTGTTTATCGGCTTTCACTAAAATTGGTTTTTGAGTATTTACGATAAATTGATATTCTAAAGTAGTAGAGAAGATTTCATATCTTTTAATAATGGTATCAATGAATTGTGTTAAATCAAATTCTTCGATTTCTAGAGTTAGCATTTTACTTTCCATTACAGATAAAGATAAAATATCATTGACTAAAGCATTTAAACGGTCTGTTTCATCGATGATGGTATTCAAATTACTTTCTCTTTTTTGTTTGTTTTTATAAGTTAAATCTCTTACCATTTCAGCATACGCCTTAATCATCGTTAATGGTGTTTTTAAATCATGGGAAACATTAGCCATTAAATCTCTTCGTAGTTCATTGGTTTTAGCAAGTTCACTACTAGCATGATTTAGAGTATCTGTCAATTTTTGAATTTCAATAATGTCGGTTGTTGTAGTAAAGTTTGCTTCATAATTGCCTTTGGATAACTCTTGAGCGGATTGGGTAATCTCCTTAATTGGTTTCGCTATCAATTTCGAAATAAAGTAAGAAACGATTAAAGATAATAGTAACACAATCAAAGTAACATAAATAAATTGACTCTGCAAAATAGAAACCGTAGAATGAATAGGAACTAAAGAAGCAGAAACAAAAGCATAAAGGGAATCTTCTAAGTGAATTCCATATAGTAGCGTTTTATTCTGAAATTGTGAATTGATTAAGGTATATTTTTGAATGAGTTGCTGGCTATTGATAAAGTCATCTTTATATTTTTGAGTATGAGTATCCTTTAGACATTCCAGACTTCCAAAACTGCTAGAGTAGGGAATCAGTATATTTTGATTCATTAATTCAATACAAACACCATTTTCAAAACTAATGTTTTCTAATTGTTGATAAAATTGATCACTGTTATCTAACTTTTGATAAGATAGAATAATCTGATTCACTAATTGTTTCATCTCTTTGGTCTTACGCCATTCGTAATAAGAAGATAAAAATAAAATTTGAAAAAGCCATAAAAAAATCAGTATGCAAAAGGAAAAGATAATTAAATAAGACCAAATCTTAGAATGAATACTATATTGACGAACTTGTTTCTTTGATTTCAAATTTATATCCCACTCCTCTTACAGTATGGATGATGTCTCGATATTTTCCTAAACTGTTTCTTAACATTTTAATATGAGTATCTACCGTTCGATCATCTCCAAAAAAATCATAACCCCAAATTTGAGAAAGCAGTGCTTCTCGAGAAACGGCTATATTTTTATTTTGAATTAAATAAGCAAGAATTTCAAATTCTTTTGGTGTGACTTTAATTTCTTTTCCCTCTATATAAATGGCGTACCCTTGAAAGTCAATGATTAAATCTTGATAGACAAATCGATTTTCTTCAGGATGATTCCGTTTGGTGATAGCCTTAATTCTAGCAATTAATTCTTTAGGAGAAAATGGCTTGGTTAAATAATCATCGATTCCTAATTCGAAGCCGAATAACTTATCATATTCATCACTTCTAGCCGATAAAATAATCGTAGGAATATTTTTGATTTTTTTAATTTCTTTATAAGTAGAAAAACCATCTAGTTTTGGCATCATAATATCTAATACAATAGCATCAATATCATTTTTTTTGATAATTTCTAAAGCTTGATTACCATCTTCTGCTTCAAAGATATGATATCCTTCATAGATACTATATTCTTTAATCACTTCACGAATTAACTCTTCATCATCAACAATCAATAAATTCATATTAACCACCTAATTTTTATTATACCTAAGAATGTGTAATTTGTGTGAAAAAAAGATTCAGATATCGGAATCGTATTGATGTTTCATTTCTTCTTGTAAGGTATCTAAATATTTCATTATGATCTACATTTACTAATTACGATAAAAAATTCTATGTAAATAAATGATAATTTGTGTTATTCTAATAAATAGGTGATGATTGTGAAAAATAAAACTTTCTTCTTTTTAATAGTCGGTATCCTATTATTTGGTTTATCTTTTATCTTATTAGAATTTGATTTAGTAGAAGCAATCGATCGTTATGACGAAGCAATCCGTCATTTCTTTTCGTTTTCTTCCTTTCGAATCTTTTTTCTAATGATTACAAGTATGATGACTATGTTCGGAATTTTAGGTATCTTAGGAATTACTTTCTATTTACTTCGAAAAAAACAGGCCGAAAAAGATATGTACTTATTTATAATTTCTGTTCTTGCTTGTTTATCAATCACCAATCTCATTAAAATATTAGTACAGAGAGTAAGACCTAGTAATATGTTATTAAATATTTCTGGTTATAGTTTTCCTAGTTGCCATTCATCAGTATCCATGGTAGTGTATGGATATTTGATCTTCTTAATTCGTAAATATTATACAGGAAAACATACCAATTTATATATAGGCATTTGTATCTTTCTAATTTTGGTAACGGGTCTTAGTAGAATTTATTTCAATGTTCACTATATCACAGATGTCATAGCAGGATATGGTATTGGTATCATTGTGTTATGTGGTAGCCATTTTTTGATACAGAAATTGACAAATCCTAAAAAATAGTTTACAATATCAATCATTTAAAGAGGGGGATATTCATGAAAAACAGAATAGCACAATATATCACAAAAGATAATCAAGTAGCATCTTTCGAATCTTGTGATATAGAACTACAAACGAATTTAGAAGAATTACTAAAAAAGGTGTATTGTAAAACTTTTGGTAAAAGCGATAACACCGATTTAGCAGATTGGATGGAAGAAGATTATAAAAACTTTGTACTTCAATTAAAAAGATGTTACTTATCGATTTATCAAAAAATGTACCCATATATCAATTATCTGATAACCTTATCCAAAGAAGAAATCAAACAAGAATTACTCGAATTAGATAGTAGACTAGAAACACATGTTTTCGATGATGAACGTGTATTAGTAAATTCGATAACAGAAAATAATCAAGTCACACAAAATTATGAATTTAGACCACATAGTTTTGATTGTGGAGATATCATCCGTTTTGTTACTGCGTTATATTCAAAATTGTTACAAACAACTAATTTTTCCTTTCAAAAATATAAATCGAATCTTTTAAATCTAGGAAGTTTACAAGAAAGACAAGAACATCTGAATTTAATCTTAGATGATATTAATCAACAGGATCCCCAAACCATTGCTTTTATTTTAAATCCTTATTATTCATATATTGTAAGAGCATGCAATCATTCTTATCTTTATTCATTACTACAAGGAAAAGAAGCGGAAATCATTTCTATTTTCCAAAGCAATATTGCTCGTGAAATAGCGATTATCCAAAATAGGCAAGATATCGAAATAAAAAAATATAATATAGATTTCAAAAATAAAATTTCTAATTACCAATTAAAAAGAGATATTTATGGTAGAAAAAAGAACTAATAAAAAAGTAGTTATGAGTTAACTACTTTTTTTATGTGATAATAATGATTCGTAACTACCCAGATAATATTGACACAAGATGCAATGATAAAGGAATAAATTCCAATTCTACAGAAAGATAAAAAATATAAAAGAATGGTTTTTAATATGATACCAATGATATTATCAATCATGACATATTTAGATAAATTCATTCCTTGAAGTGCTGCTGCTAGTGGAAGTTCTAGATAGTAGAATAAAAAAGGAAAGGCTAGAACTCGTAAATAATTACCTCCACGATTCGTGCCATAGATCATATGTAAGAAAAAATTAGGAAATAAAAATAAAATAATCGTAACTGGAATTCCAATTGCTAGAGAAATTAAAATTGCTTGTTTTAATTTTCGTTTAATATAGGAATAATTTTGATTACTAGCCGCCTTCGAAATAATAGGCAATAAACTATTGGAAATAGCACCTGTAAAAAAACCAGGTAGCAACAATAATGGCATTGAATATCCTGCTACAATTCCATATTCTTGAGTAATAAAACTAGCACTATAACCACTAGCTAACAGACCAGAAGTGAGTAAAATTGGTTCTAAAAAATATCCAATATTACCCACTAATCTAGTACCGGTATTCGGAATAGAAATTTCTAAAATATTTTTCATATTATGAAAATTAGGTTTCATATCTTCTTTCGTAATTTTGGTCTTCTTAGGCATAAATAATAGCAACACAATAATACTAGTAAATTCACTAACCATATTGACCAGAACTAAAAAACTAACCGCATAAACGAGATCAATTTTTAATAAAGTAGGAACCAATAAAATAGTTAAAGTAAGTCTCATCAATTGTTCGATTACATGACTAACAACATGAGGAAACATTCTTTGCTTTCCAAAAAAATATCCCCTTAATAAATTAGAAAGAGCCTCAAAAGGAAGGACCATACTAATACATAAAATAGGTAAATAACATCTGCTATCTTTTAATAAATCAATAGAAATAAAAGAGGCTGAAAATAAAATCAATCCAATTAATAATAAATCAAAAATCATAATAATAGGGACAGAAGAAAAGATAAGATTTTTGTTGTTGTACTTATCTTCACTCACTAATTTGGATACAGCAATTGGTAAACTAAATTGAGATAGGGACATAAAAAGCGAAAAAGTAGGAAAAATTAACATATATAAGCCAATTCCTTCTAATCCGATTAATCTAGTATTAACGACTTTAATAATCATACCTAATATTTTGGTAATAAAACCACCAATCATTAAAATAATAGTCGATTTAATAAACGTTTCTTTGCTCATTGTAGTCACCTTAGTAACACTATATGAAAATGAAACACAAAAAATAATAGAAAAAACTTTCTAAAATTCGCATTTTATTTTATAATAAATAGTAGGTGATTGGTATGGATATCGAGTTTCACGATGCTTTAGAATTGAAGCAAAGAGTAATGCCAGCTCTTAGATTAAGAAAAAAGGAACTGAAAAAGCAAAATATTCAATTAACAGAAGAAGAAATTTGGAATTATTTTGTGCAACATTCTTTTAAAAATGCTTATCAATTATCGCTATCAAAAATAGTAGATGAAATTTTAAATAGTGAGATTTCGATACCATCTAGTAAATATAGTAGGTGATCATATGAGTAAAAAAGAACAATATACGATAGAAGATTTAATTCATAAAGCCAGTAATTATATACCAGAAGAGGAGAGTTTAAATAAGATACGAGAAGCCTACGATTTTGCCTACCAAAAACATAAAGGACAATTTCGTAAATCGGGCGAGGAATATATTATCCATCCTCTAAATACAGCCATTATTTTAACAACGGTATATGCAGACTGTGATACTTTAATTGCAGGATTATTACATGATACCATTGAAGATTGTGACGTAGAAAAAGAAGAAATAGAAGAATTATTTGGTCCAACTGCAGCCAATTTGGTATATGGAGTATCGAAGTTAGGAAGAATCCATTTTTCTACCGAAAACGAATATTTAATTGAATATTATAAAAAAATTATTGTCGGAATGAGCGAAGATGTTCGCGTTATTATTGTAAAACTTGCCGATAGACTTCATAATATGCGAACATTATATGCATTATCAAATGAAAAACAGAAAAAGATTGCCAAAGAGACTTTGGAAATTTTTGCTCCCATTGCTCACCACTTAGGAATTCATAAAATTAAAAGTGAATTAGAAGATTTATCGTTACGATATTTAAAACCAGATATCTTTTATGATATTGCTGATAAATTAGATCAAACAAAATTAGAACGGGATAATACTGTAAATGAAATGTTGCAAGCAGTTACTAATTTATTAAATGAACATAATATCAGTCATGAAATTAAGGGAAGAGCTAAGAGTATTTATAGTATTTATAACAAGTTAAATAAAGGAAAAAAATTTAGTGATATTTACGATTTATTAGCCCTAAGAGTACTAGTAAATACAGAACAAGAATGTTATTTAGCATTAGGAATTATTCATTCTAAATTCAAACCAATTCCGAAACGTTTTAAAGATTATATTGCGATGCCAAAATCGAATATGTATCAATCCCTACATACTACTGTCTTTGGAATAGATGGTTATCTATTTGAAATTCAAATTCGAACATATGAAATGGATGAAGTAGCCGAAAATGGAATTGCTTCACACTGGGCATATAAAGAACACAAAGACGCTAGTCAGATGATGCAAAATACGACCGAACAAAAACTTCAATTTTTTAAGTCTATTATCGAATTAAATGAAGATAAAATGAGTAGTGAAGATTTTGTGAATAGTGTAAAAGATGAAGTTTTAAATAATAATATCTATTGTTTTACCCCAAAAGGAGATATCATTGAACTACCAAAAGGAGCAACACCAATTGATTTTGCTTATAAAGTTCATACGCGAGTAGGAGAGACCATGATAGGTGCTATCGTCAATAACAGTATCGTACCACTAGATTATGAACTGCAAAATAATGATATTGTAAAAATCAACACTTCTAAAAATGCCAAAGGTCCTTCACAAGAATGGTTAAAGATCGTAAAATCTACGCAAACTAAAAACAAAATTCGTGCTTTCTTTGCTAAAAATGAGAAAGAAATTTATATGGATCGAGGAAAGGATTCGTTAGAAAAAGAATTAAGAAAAAATAAAATTGCTTTTGCTGATTTCTTTACAACAGAAAATACAAATAAATTATTAAAAGAATTAAAAGTGGATACCATCGATGACTTATATTTAGAAATTGGAAATGGAAAATATGCTCCTAGTACAGTCATTCATATCATCTATAAAAAAGAAGAACCTGTAGAGGTAAAACCGAAAAAAACAGTAAAATTACCAGATGTTAGTAATTCCGATATTGTAGTAAGTGGAATTGATAAAATTAAAGTTAATCTAGCAAATTGTTGTAATCCTATCCCAGGAGATGAAATCATAGGATATATTACGAAAGGAAATGGAATTTCTATTCATAGAAAAGAATGCCATAATCTAGAATTTTTAGATAGTAGAATCATTCCTGTTACATGGAATCAAACCACAACGGAAAAATATGAAACTACTATTTTGATTCATTCCAAGGAAAAGCAAGATCATTTATTGGAAATGATGCAAAAATTAAGTATGTTTGATGTTCAAATAGAAAGATTTATTACGATTCATCAAAAGGAAGAGATCATTTATGAAGTAGATTTATATATTCGTAGTTTAGAATATTTAGAAAAACTATTTCGTGAGTTGGAAAAATTATCTTATATTGAAAAAGTAGAGAGGCTAATGAGATGAGAGTATTAGTACAAAGAAGTGGGGAAGCCAAATGTATAGTAGATGAAAAGATTACAGGAAAAATCAAGAAAGGACTCGTCTTATTTGTAGGATTTACAGAAGGAGATAATCAAGAATCCATTTCTTACTTAGTGCATAAAATTATCAACTTAAGAATTTTTGATGATGAAAACCATATCATGAATAAAAGTATTTTAGAAATGGAAGATAGTAAGATTTTATCGATTTCTCAATTTACTTTATATGCAGATACCAAAAAAGGCAATCGACCAAGTTATCAAAAAGCTTTGAATGGGCAACAAGCAATTCAACTTTATAATTTATTCAATCAAGAATTAGCCAAATACATTCCTGTTGAAACGGGTATCTTTGGAGCAGATATGAAGATTCATTTAGTAAATGATGGACCTGTTACCATTTGGTTAGAGAGGTGATAAAAATGAGTAATAAAATCAATTATCGTTTAGTAAATTTGTTATTGTTAATGGCCATTATCTATATTGTGATAGCAACTAGTAATTATTGGAGTAGTATGATTTTTAAAGTATTAAATATTTTAACTCCCTTCTTCTTTGCTTTTGCCTTTGCTTATATCTTACATCCTTTTGTAAAAAGATTAGAAGAAAAAGGGGTCCGAAGAGAATTAGCACTCATATTAGTAATTTTAATTGCTTTTGCTTTATTAATCTGCTTATTATGGGCAACTTTACCTGCTATCTATGAACAATTAGTATCCTTTACCAAAAATATAACACAAGTAATCGGTGATATTTCTGGTAGATTTGATGTCAACCTTGGTGAATTTAAAACAACGATTACAGATGCCCTTAATCAAGCAATTAAAGATTTAGGTGGTTATATTTCGAATGGTACCATTGATATTTTAGGAAAAAGCGTAAATATTTTAGGTAATGCCATAATCATTTTAATTGTAGGAATCTATTTATTAATAGATATGGACAAAATTAGAAATTTTGTAAAAAAATATTTACATCCTCATAAAAAAGAATATCATTACGTACAAACCATTGATCATGAGATGGGTGCATATTTACATGGCTTAGCAATCTATATGATTGTTCAGTTATTTGAATATTCATTACTTTTTAAAATCGTAGGTCATCCTAGTTGGTTATTATTAGGATTGCTTGCTTCTGTTACTACTGTTATTCCTTATTTTGGAGGAATTGCTACCAATATCATTGCTGTTTTAACAGCAAGTGTTATTTCTACAAAGTTATTTATTGCAACTTTAATTATTACATTGATTTTCCCTAACGTAGATAGTTATGTAATTTCTCCTCACATTTACGGAAAAACCAATAATATTAATCCACTGCTAGTCATTTTAACTGCTTTATTATGTAGTCGTATTTTTGGTTTTTGGGGAATTATGATAGGTCTTCCCGTATATATTATTATTCGTACCACTTGGATTTTCTTCCATCAAGATATTAAAGATTATATTGAAGACTTTAAAGAAGAAAAGAAAAAAGAATCTTAACATTTCATATCAAAATAACTTGAAGCAATTGTTATAATTTGTTAAGATAAAATAGAGGTGAGAAAAATGAAAGAACAAAAATCAACATCAGAATTTGATATCAATGCCTATATCAATTCTTATGTAGACATGGTAAAAGGTATTTTTACGAGACCAATTGATACAATTCAAAAATATGCAAAAACAGAACATTTTGTTTTAGGAATCATTGCCATGATACTAAATTGTATCATAAGTGGAATATTCTTATTCTGTTTATGCAAAGAAGCAATGGGAGCATTTAGTAGTTTGATGGGTGGCTATGATTATTTAATGTCATCTGCCACAATGGAAGTACCATTCTTCAAAACATTCCTATATGGAATTCTATTTATGGCAGTAGGATTTAGTGTGACAGCACTGATGATTTATGTAATCGCAAATGTCATTTTCAAAGATCAAATTGACATAAAAAGTGCATTTACTTTAGTAGGTGTATGTTCTGTATTTACGACTATCACAACAATAGTTTGTATTATCTTAACATATATTTCTATGAAATTAATGATAATTGTATTATTACTTGCTGGAATCTTCTATTTAACTTATTTGTATCAAGGAATAGCAGAAAGTACCAAGTTAGATAAAAATAAACTTGCTTATGTATTTGTACCAGCAATTGGAATTGCTACTTTTGTAGTTATCTATATTCTACCTAAAATATTATTTTAAAAAGAGGTTCAATGTCAAGTAGTGTTGGTGAAACCAAAAACTAATGATAAATGAACTATATAGAGAGCTAAAAATTTTAGT
>CANQBE010000011.1 GCA_947589515.1 uncultured Bacilli bacterium | reverse complement strand
AAATAGAATTATGGGGAGCTTCAGGTGGAAATGCTTCTAGTGATTCAGGAAAAGGAGGATATGTATCAGGACAAATTTATCTTAGTAAAGGAACTTCCTTATATGTTTATGTAGGTGAAGCAGGTCAGAATGGAATTTTTGGAGATGATATTACGCTACAAAATGGAAGAGGAGGATTAGCTACCTTCAATGGTGGTGGAGCTGGAGGAACAGCTGGGGGTGGATTATTAGAGTTTGTGAAGCCATATAGTGGGTATCTTGGTGGACCCAGTGGAGGAGGAGCAACAGATATTCGATTAGTTGCTGGCGATTGGGATTTCTTTGATAGCCTAAAATCAAGAATCATGGTTGCTGGTGGTGGAGGGGGATTTCATAATAATCTTCAAATTGGTGCTGGAGAGCCTAATATTATTATGGGAGGTAATAATCTAGGATTAGTAGGAGAAGATGGATCGACTTTGGTTTTTGAAAAGTATACTAATAAGAGGGGAATTGGTGGTACTCAAACAACAGGATATGATTTTGGAATTGGAGGTACAGGTAGTGATACAGGTATATCCTATGCCTGTCATGGTCATGGTGGCGGAGGTGGAGGCTACTATGGTGGAACTGGAGGATTAGATACTGGTGGTAACTGTTATATTATAGGTGGTGGAGCAGGATCTAGTTTTATTTCAGGATATGATGGATGCAATGCTATTAGTAAAGAATCTACCGAAGAACAAATCATTCATACAGATCAACCCAATCATTATAGTGGCTATATTTTTACGGATGCTAATATGATAGCTGGTACAAGTAGTATGCCAACTTATAATGGAAATAGTAGTATGATAGGGAATATTGGTAATGGTTATGCCAAAATTACTTTTATAGATTCAATTTAGATTTCAATGTAATGATTAAGAGAATGTTTTCTCTTTTTTTCTTTTTAAACTATGTTATAATGATTATAGGAAAATGGTGATATCATGAAAAAAACAATTGAAGATTTTGAATTAAAAGGTAAAAAAGTTATCATTCGCTGTGATTTTAATGTACCTATTCAAGATGGAATTATTATTGATGATACTAGAATTAGAGAGAGTTTAAAAACCATTCAATATGCCATAGATCATCATGCTAAAGTTATTTTATTATCTCACTTAGGAAGAATTAAAGAAAAAGATGATTTGGTCAAAAATAGTTTAAAACCAGTTGCAAATCGTTTAAGTCAACTATTAAATCAAAATGTTATTTTTTTTCCTCAAACTAGAGGTGCAGAAAGTATCATTTCTACGATGAAAGAACAGGATGTTGTGTTACTTGAAAATACTCGTTATGAAGATTTAGATGGTAAAAAAGAAAGTTCTAATAACCAGGAATTAGGAAAGTATTGGGCTTCTTTAGGGGATATTTTTATTAATGATGCTTTCGGTACTATTCATAGAAATCATGCTTCTAATGTGGGAATTGCTTCTTTTTTACCTAGTGGAATTGGTTTTTTAGTAGAAAAAGAGTTAAAAGTGCTCTCTACTTTAAATCATCCAGAAAGACCATATGTCGTTATTTTAGGTGGTGCTAAAGTATCTGATAAAATAGGTGTAATTCAAAATTTAGTGAATCAGGCAGATCAAATTTTAATTGGTGGTGCTATGGCTTTTACTTTTTTAAAAGCCAAAAATTTAGAAGTTGGGAAATCTTTAGTAGAAGAGGATTATCTTTCTTTTTGTAAAGAAATGTTAGAAAAATATCCTCATAAAATTATATTGCCAGAAGATGTAGTGGTTTCTAAAACAATGGATAAAGATTCTTTTAGTCAAACTAAGAATATTAAAGATTTTGAATCAGATGATATTGGTTTAGATTTAGGAATGCAGACAGTAGATGCCATGAAACAAATCTTACAAAAAGCTAAAACAGTAGTATGGAATGGACCTTTAGGATATTATGAGATTGAAAAATATCAAGTTTCTTCTAGAGAAATATTAAAGTTTTTAACAGATTTATCCATTTATACGATTTTAGGTGGTGGTGATATTGTTGCCCTTTGTGAACAATTAGGATTTAAAGACAAAATCTCTCATGCTTCTACTGGGGGAGGGGCTACTTTAGAATATTTAGAAGGAAAAAAATTACCTGGATTGGAAGTTATTCAAGAACAGTAACAAGGAGTTTATATGAAAAATTTCAAAAAAAATAGCATTATCTTATTTATTATTACTTTTGTGGTATTAATATGTGTTTTGAAAGATGATTTTTTGAATATTACGGAAACTTTAGCAAGTGCAAATCTATTCTGGATTTTCATAGCTTTGCTATGCTATTTTGTAGGACTTGGTTTTGAGGCAAGGGCCTATCAAGAAATTATTCAAGAGTATCAATATAATTATTCTTTTAAACAATCTTATAAAATGCTTTTAATTACTAAATTTTTTAATGGTATCACTCCTTTTTCTTCTGGTGGGCAACCTATGCAGATTTATATGTTAAAAAAGGATGGTGTTCGTCTAACAAAAGCCACAAACATCATTATTCAAAATTTTATTATTTATCAGGCGGCATTGGTTGTTTTAGGATTAGTTGCGCTGGGAATTAATTTTTATTTTTCGTTGTTTGAAAAAGTAGTGTTATTAAAACATTTGGTTACCATTGGTTTTATGATGAATACCTTAGTTATGATTTTCTTATTTATTATTAGTTTTAGTAATCGTTTTAATCATTTTATGATTGAAAAAGGAATTTTGATTCTAAGTAAAATAAAATTAGTGAAAGATAAAGAAAAAATATTAAATTCATGGCATGAAAAAGTCGATGATTTTCATGAAGGTGCTACTTATCTGAAGCAGAATAAAATGCTGTGTTTTCGAACATTCCTTTATAATGCGTTATATTTAGTATTGCTTTATGTGATGCCTTATTTCGTTATTTTGGCTTTAACGAAGGATCCAATTACTATCACACCATTAGAAGCAATCTGTTCTTCTGCTTATGTACTTATTATGGGATCTTTTGTACCTATTCCTGGTGCTAGTGGGGGAATTGAATATGGATATTTAAGATTTTTTGGTAATTTTATCAAAGGTGCTTTAGTGAAAGCTTCTCTTCTGATTTGGAGAACTATTTCCTATTATATACCAATGATATTAGGTGCAGTTTTATTTAATACAAGAATTAAAGGAAGCGATGAATCATGAGAATTGGAATTTTTACCGAAACTTATACTCCTTATATTAGTGGTTTAGTAACTAGTGAAATCATGTTAAAAAAGGGTTTGGAAAAATTAGGACATGAGGTATATGTCGTAACGGCCAACTTAGAAAGTTTTCATTATGAATATGATGAAAAAGAACATGTTTTAAAAGTACCAGGAATTCCTACGGGTATTTATGATTCTAGACTTACTTCTGTTTATCCATTGAGAGCAGTCAATAAAATTAAAAGTTGGAATTTAGATGTGATTCATTCACAAACAGAATTTGCGATAGGAACTTTTGCGAGACTGATTGCTTATCAATTAGATATTCCCCTTGTTCATACTTATCATACGATGTATGAAGATTATACACACTATATTACGAAGGGTTATTTTGATAAATCTAGTAAAAAAATAGTTGAATATCTTACTTTGTTTTATTGCGATAAAACGGCTACCGAGTTAATTGTTCCTACTAAGAAGGCTTATGATTTATTTAAAGAGAAATATCAAGTAGATCGCAATATCCATATTATTCCAACTGGAATTGAATTAGAAAGATTTTATTTGGAACAGATTGACTCTAAAAAATTAGCATCTTTGCGTAGAAAATTAAAATTAAAAAAAGATGATTTTGTAGCTATCTTTATTGGAAGATTGGCTCAAGAAAAGAATGTTGTTTATCTTTTGGATATTATGAAAGATTTAGTTCCTCAATATTCAAATTTGAAATTATTAATTGTCGGAGATGGTCCTGATTTTCAAGAATATCAGCAATTAGCGATTCAATATCAAATAGAGGATCATATTATTATGACAGGGAAAGTGGCTTGGGAAGAAGTTCCTTATTATTATCATTTATCCAATATCTTTTTAACTGCTTCTACTACTGAGACACAGGGATTAACGGTAATTGAAGCCATGGCTTCTGGTATTCCCCCTATTTGTATTGATGATGAAAGTTTTCGAAGTGTTGTAGTGGATGGACTGAATGGGAAAATATTCAAAACCAAAAAGAAATGTAAAGAAATCATTTCTGAATTATATCAAAATAAAGAAGAATTAAATCGATTATCTAAACAGGCTAGAATTAATTCAGAACGGTATAGTTCAAAATATTTTGCTCAATCTGTACTAGATGTATATTATCAGGCTATCGAAAATAAGAAAAATCATTTGGGACTTATAGGAAAATTGGTAGATAAGGTAAAAGGTAATAAAGATGAAGTGGATAATCAGTAATCACAAAGCTGGTATTCCTATTTGTCAATTGTCTACTTATATTCAAGAATTAAATCATTTATCCTATCCTAATATCCAATTGGTTATTTGCCCTAATGATTATCAACTTTCTTATTTTAAAGGCACTAATTATTTATTAGGTTGTCAAAATATTGATAGTAATAAAATTAAAAATTTGAAAAATTTACCTATTCATTATTGTATTGTAGGGCATTCTGATGATAGAGAACAATATCATGAAACAAATAGCGTTATTAATGATAAAATTAAAAAACTTCTTCAAAATGATATTTATCCTATTTTATGTATTGGTGAAAGATGCAAAGAGGAACCTGATATTAAAGCGATTCTAAAACAAGAATTAGTAGAAGGACTAAAAGATATTAAATCTGATGCTGTTATTATTGCTTATGAACCAGTTTGGGCTATTCAAAGTGGGGATATTCCTAATAGAAACAAGTTAATAGATATTATTGAATGGATACAAACTATATGTAATGAAGTACTAGGTACCATACCAACGATTCTTTATGGAGGTAGTGTTAATCAAGAGACTATTTCTATCTTAGAAACTATTCCTATGTTAAATGGTTATTTAGTTGGTAGTGCTAGTTTAGAAATTAATCAATTAAAGAAAATAATAGAGGTGGTAAAATGATATTAAGTATTTTTACAGATCTTTGGGATAAGATTACACAATTGAGTGATAAATTTTATAAATTTGTCATGGATAATTATACGGAACCTTTCTTTTGGATTATTATTTTTGGCATCTTATTAGCTGTTGCTTATTATGCTATTTCTAGTTTAAGCAATAAGTAGATTCAATTCGACAAATGTTGACATATCTTGTCAATATTTGCTGTATCATTTTGTTGGAAATTATTATATAATGATACTTGCGTGGAGTACGAAAGGAGAAAATATGGAAAAAATCAGAGTACTTATGATCGATGATAACATCGAGTTAGTAAGCATGATTAAGGAGTACTTTTATAATCACGCTAGTATTGAAATTGTATTAGAAGCAAATGATGGAGAAAAAGGAATTCAACTTGCTAAAACTTGTGAAAAAGATTATGATGTCATTGTTTTAGATTTGATTATGCCTAAGAAAGATGGATTAACAGTATTAGAAGAGTTAAGAAGAGAAAATATCGATAAAAAAGTTATTGTTTTAACTTCTTATAATGCTCAAGATATGATTCGTAAAGTTTCTGAGTTGGGAGTTAATTACTTTATTCTAAAACCATTTGAATTAATTGATTTAGAGAGAAGAATTGAAGAATGTAGGGAAAATAGGAATTATAATAATACTTCCATTGATATTTATCATAATAACTTACAAATTTCTATTACTAAAATTCTACATGAATTAGGTATTCCTTCTCATATTAAAGGTTATCAATATATTCGAGAAGGGATTTCAATTCTTTATGAAAAACCTGAGGTTATTGGGGGAATTACTAAAGAATTATACCCTGATATTGCTAGTAAATTTGATACTACTGTATCTCGTGTTGAGAGAGCCATTCGTCATGCAATTGAAGTTAGTTGGAATCGTGGTGATTGGGATTTAATGGAAGAAATTTTTGGTCATAGCGTTGATATAGATAAGGCTAAACCAACTAATTCAGAGTTTATTGTGACAGTAGCTGATAAATTAAGATTAGAATTTCAAAAAAATTATACGAAATAGAAATTTTAAAAAGTATTTTAGTTGTTAACAAATCAAAGGTTAACAACTTTTTTAATTTTCACTGATATTAAGATGGAATTTTCTTTTTTTTCTTCTTTTTTGGATAAGGGGTTCTAACATCAGTAAGCCCTAGTATATAATCTGTTGAAGTGTGGTAAAGTTTTGCTAAGTGAATTAGAATATCTTTTGGAATCCATCTAGTTTCTGTTTCATATCCTGAATATGTTCTTTCTGCAATATTTAAAATTTTGGCAATATCTTTTTGTCTTAAATCGTAATCTTCTCTTAGATCTTTTAACCGCATAAAATCACCTATTTATAATTTTATATGGTGCAAATTGCACTATTGATTTTTGGCTCAAATTGCACTATAATTTATATTAATAGGATAATTGGAAAGAATATAATGCAGGAGCTATTTATGAAAAAAAAGAAAACAGTAATTTTCACGCTAGGAATTTTATTATTGTTAGTTGTAACATTAGGCGGTAGTTACTCTTTTTTTCGTTATGTAAAAGAAGGTAGTACCGAAAGTAGTATTAAAATAGGAGATATTACTTTTATTTATATGGAAGATGAAGAATTAGGAAATGGAATTCATATTGAAGATGCTTTCCCAATGAGTGATAAAAATGGAAAAACTTTAGAAAAGGAAGGAAATTACTTTGATTTTAGAATTGATAGTAATTTATCTAGAAGCGATTTAGAATATGAAGTAGTAGCCCAGCCAGTAGATGGAAGTACGTTACCATTCAATGCTATTAAATTATATATGACTGATATTACCAATGGGGAAGAAGTAGCAGTAGCAAATAGTCTTAATGATGATGGAAGTGTAAAAACATTAGATGAATATTTAGAAACAAAAATTGAAAATGTAAGTGGAAAAACCCTTTATCAAGAGACAATCTTAAAAAATACAAGGGGATATGAAAAGAAATTTAGAGTTAGAATGTGGATTAAAGAAGGCATAGATTGGTCTGATGATCAATACATGGGAAAAAGTGGTTCGATTCGCATTAATGTCTATGCTAATAGTAATCGTAGTATGGCATCAACAGATGCAACAACACCAGATGATATAAGAATTGAGAGAATAATGGCCAATCCAGAGAAGTATTTATTTGAGAAAGTAACAGTAGAAAGTGAAATGTATCAATATACTTTAACAGTACCAAATGAAGTTCATGATATCGATATTAATGTCATTCCAACTAATCCAGATGCAACTGTAGAGGTTAGTCCAAGGGAAGGAAGTAGTTATTCTTTAAAAGTTGGAGAAAATTTTTATACAGCAGTAGTCACCAGTAGTAACAAAGAACAAACTAAAGAATATATTTTAAGAGTAGTTCGTAATAAATCAAGCAATTTAAACTTAAAAAATATTCAAGTAGAAGGATATCAATTAAATCCAAGTTATGACAATAGTATCACTAAATATTCTGTAGAAGTACCTTATGAAACGACTAGTGTATCCCTTACAGTAGAAAAAGCGGAGGAAGTGCAAGAAGTTGTTATTGAAGGAAATAAAGAGTTAACAGTAGGAAATAATGAATTTGTTATCACTGTAACAGCAGAAGATCAAACTACAAGAGTATATACGGTTACCATTATAAGACAAAGGGATACTACTAATACATTAGAGAGTTTAAGTGTAGATGGATATGCGTTAGTTCCACAATTTGCTTCAGATACTTTGGAATATCAAGTAACTACAGAAGAAACTAGTATTGAAATTAATGCAGTAATGACGAGTTCTGTATCTCATATTAGTGGATTAGGAAAACAACAAATAAAATGGGGAATCCAGGAATTTATTATAGCTGTAACCAGTCAAAGTGGAAGTATTAAAAATTATAAAATTACTGTAAATAATCAAAGACCAACTGCACCAGAGATATTAGGTGGAGGAGATAGTTGGACAGCATTGGCACCAACTATTAGTGTAAATCCACAAAAACCAGGTGTAGCATTAAGTGGAATTAGTGGTTATGAATATATTCTTCAATCAACAAGTGCAGTACCTGCTGATGATGCTAGTATCACTGATAGTGTTACAACAGATTCTCCAAGTATAATAGTGCATGAAGAGGGCATAAATTATATCTTTTTTAGAACAGTTTCTCGCAATGGTAATAGGAGTGAATGGAGTGGTCCTCAATTAATCAAATTAGATACTCACCCAATCAAACTTACGGTACAGGATATAAAAGGTTACGCTGCTACTAGTACATATTCTACTTTAAGATATTCCTTTTATTTGGATGATATTAAACTAGGTGATGTTATAACTTATGAATTTAATGTCTCAGGAGTGGAAGACAATGACGTATTATCTGATTTCAATGATCGTGGTTTAAATTCAAATATTCTGTGTTCTGATAATCAATGCACTATCCAAGGAGAAATAGTAACAACTAGCTATGATTTTAGTATAAGGGATAAGACAGATTATTCTAAATATAGGTTTTTTGATATTGTTGCAAGCCAAACACTCCCAGTAAATAATATATCTTATGATGTAGTAGTCCATCGTTTTACTGAGAGTTAAAAAAGATATTATATAAGAAAAGTTATAATAGGATACGAGATTTATGATATCATTCACACTATCTATATTGATAAAATAATCCTATTATTATTTTTCAGTCGTATATAATGGTGTCATAGTATCTGATGTTATTAAACTTTTTATCTTGATGTATTGTAGATTACAAAGTTATCTGCTGTACCTGAAAAACTTCCATAACTTCCTTGTCCTATTCTAGGAAGTGATACTAATGTTTTAATAGGAGCAACTGGTTCAATTCCTGTTGCAACCAAATTTCCATCAATATATAAATATGGTATATTATCTTTTACAGTAAATTTATACCAATGACTATCTGATAAATCTCCTATGTAATTTAATAAAACATAATAGTAATTTGGTGCATGAGCAACTGCTATTATACCATTTGTTCCTATATTTAATCCAATTCCTGCAGTATTTTCTTCAGCCAGATGTGCTTCGAGTATTAAAGTGTTATGACCAGAACGATCATAATTATAACTTCCCAGTGAAGAAATAGGTGTAGATACATTTGGTTTTGCTTGAAACTCATAAGTAAAATTAGTATATAATAAATCATTACTAACTAAATAATTTTTATCATTTTCAAAATTATTATCATCATCTAAATACAAACTATTTACATAATCCTCTGTTTCATAGATATAAATAATGTCAGCAAATAAAAATTTATTATTATTTTTATCTATTGCATATAAATCACTATGGTATCTTCCAGCTTCATTATTATGATCTACTATATTTACATGATATTTATAAGTATCATTATTAATATACGTAGCTACAGCATTATTTTCCCAGTCAATATCTAAATCATCCTGTCCATTATATATTGTCCATGTTGGCACCAGTAGTTTAGCAAGACCATTTGGTGTTCTAATCCCATAACAATAAATATCATACCCTGTGGCTGTGATATTTTTTATTTCACAACCATCATAATTAGTAGATTTTAATTTGATTAATTTGAATTATAAAAAAATCCATAAATTGTAAAATAATATTTACTTTTTTTGTAAAATAAAATAAAATTTTATTAGAAAGAGGGAATTATATGGAAAAATATTTGCCTAGAATTGTAGATGAAGAAATAGAGAATTCATTAGAAATTATTGGAGCTGTATTAATCGAAGGGTGTAAATGGTGTGGAAAGTCTACAACTGCTAAAATGCATTCAAAAAGTATATTAGAATTTCAAAATCCTGATAAAAAAGAAGAATATGATAGTATTAAAAATACTAAGCCATCATTATTTTTAGATGGGGAAAAACCTAGATTATTTGATGAATGGCAAATGTATCCTGTTGTATGGGATTGTATTAGAACTGATATTGATCATACGGGACTTAGAGGGCAATATATTTTAACAGGATCTGCTAAACCAAGTGAAGGTAAAATAATGCATACTGGTACAGGACGAATTTCTAGAATTATCATGCGACCTATGAGTTTATATGAATCTAATGATTCTGATGGAAAAGTTTCTATGAAAGATATTATTTCCGGTATGGATATTAGTGCAACATCCACATTATCCTTAGAGCAACTAGCAAGTGTTATTGTACGTGGTGGATGGCCTACATCACTAAATATTAATAGTAATAATAAATATAAAATTTCTTCAGAGTATGTAAAATCTTTAATTCATGAAGAAGTAAATTCAGTAGATGGTATTGAAAGAAATCCTAGTAAAATGATTGCAGTATTAAGAAGTTTAGCTAGAAATATATCAACTTCTGTTAGTAATGTAACTATAGAAGAAGATGTTAAAAATAGTTTCGCTGAGGGAATATCACGACCAACTTTGAATGATTATATAAATACATTAGAAAAACTATTCGTTCTAGAAAATATAAATGCAACTAACTTAAATTTTAGATCTAAATTAGCAATTCGTACAAAAGTAAAAAGAGAATTTGTAGATCCATCGATTGCCACTGCAATTTTAGAACTTAGTCCAGAAGACTTATTAAAAGATTTAAATTATTTTGGATTTTTATTCGAATGTATGTGTATTAGGGATTTAAAAGTATATACTCAAAATATGAATGGAGAAATATCTTTTTATCGCGATGAAACTAACTTTGAAGTCGATGCTATTCTTAGAACACAAAGTGGCAAATGGGGTGCTATTGAAATTAAATTAGGATCTGGTTATATAGAAGAAGCAGCACAACATCTATTAAAATTTAAAAACATGGTAGATACAGAAAAATGTGGAGAGCCAACATTTTTAATGGTATTAACTGGAGCAAATTATTCGTATAAAAGATCAGATGGTGTATATGTAGTATCAATTGGTAATTTAAAAGATTAAAATATAGTTATCATGGATTCATCCCAAAATACATCACTCTATAGACACTTTTTTTATAATTCAAATTAATCAAATTTAAAACCAAATGGGAATTCGCTTATACAGGAGATTATCAAATGTTCACAGTTCCAACAGATGGAACCTATCAAATAGAATTATGGGGAGCTTCAGGTGGAGATGGATTTGGTAATAATGATTTAGAATCTGGAAAAGGTGGTTATGTATCGGGAGAAATTAAACTAACTAAAAATACAAAATTATATGTCTATGTTGGTGAACAAGGAAAAATAGGAACTAGTGGTCATGATAGTACCAAAATAGTTGGACAAGGTGCTCCTGCAACTTTTAATGGTGGTGGTGCTGGAGGAAATGCTGGTGGAGGTTCACAATATCCATATAGTTGGTACCGTGGTGGGCCAAGTGGAGGAGGAGCAACAGATATTCGATTAGTTGCTGGTAATTGGGATTTTTTTGATAGCCTAAAATCAAGAATCATGGTAGCTGGCGGTGGTGGTGGATATGCAAATAATCCATTTTCATTCATTGAATCAAAATTTTCTGGTGGAAATAATTTAGGATTAATAGGTGAAAATGGTTCTGGTGTTAGTAAGTATAACAATTATGATTATGATTTTACAGACAAAAGAGGACAAGGTGCAACTCAAACAACTGGTTACCATTTTGGATATGGTGGATTGGGAAATAATTCTGGAAATACAGAACTTTGTTATGGTAACGCTGGTGGAGGTGGTGGTTACTATGGTGGAACTGGAGCATTAGATACTGGTGGCTATTGTTTTATTATAGGTGGTGGAGCAGGATCTAGTTTTATTTCTGGATATGAAGGATGTAATGCTATTAGTAAAGACTCTACCGAAGAACAAATCATTCATACAGATCAGCCTAATCATTATAGTGGTTATACCTTTACCAATGCTAATATGATAGCTGGTACAAGTAGTATGCCAACCCATGATGGAAATAGTACTATGATTGGTAATAATGGTAATGGTTATGCCAAAATTACTTTCATTAAATAAAAATCTCACTTTATTTTTGAAATTAATCAATCAAACTAAAAGAATAGAAAAATCATTAAATTTTGAAGTTGTTAATAAAAAGCAGACAATAAAAAGATAACTATTTAAACCCTAATCGAGTTCTATGCTCGATTGGGGTTTTATAATTTAAAGCATAACTAATTATGATTATAAATTATTACATTTATATAATCTTTAACCATTTCAAATTCTTGTGGTTTTATTTTTTTGAATACTACAACTAAACCATTGCTTTTCACTAGGTATCCTTTTTTAATCACTCGTTCTCGATTCTTAATTTCCTGTTTTCATATTCAATTTTTTCTATATCTGTAAGATTTTTTTTGTTAGAATACTTACATAATGGATTACCTGTTTTTTTCATATTTTCTAAACTTTTTCCTCCTAAATTATTGTAATCTCTTAACCATCTTTTTTTACAGAATGTCCAATTCCTTCTTTGCTTTCAATTTCTATACAACTTCTACATAACATTTGTTGCACGTATTTTAATGTTTTTCCTTAGAATAATACTTATTTTGCCACCTTTAGGTCTTTCTTGCATTTTTATCATCTCTTTTATTAAATTATGTCAAAGAAAAAGTAAACACATCTTGTTTGTGTCTACTTTTATCTTACAACTTCAAAATTTAATTATTTTTCTATTCTTTTAGTTTGATTGATTAATTCCAAAAATAAAGTGAGATTTTTATTTAATAAAAGTAATCTTTGCATAACCATTACCATTATTACCAATCATGGTGCCACTTCCATCATGGGTTGGCATACCAATATAATCTTCTTTTTTTGTGGTCCAATTGTATCCATCTCCGTCTATCATTACAGTATTGGTAAAGGTATAACCACTATAGTGTTGTGAATTTCCTGTATGTTGGATATTAAATTCTGTAGAATCCTGACTAATAGAATTACATCCTTCATGGCCAGAGATATAGGATGATCCACCACCTCCGGCTGGTCCACTTCCTCCACCATAATAACCACCTGCTCCGCAATTGTAACTCGTGTTACTGTTAATACCTCCATATCCAAATTCTCCTGAAGTTCCTAAAGTTCCTCCTTGTCCACCATGAGTCTGGGTAGCGCTATAAACAGGATTGTTTGAATCTGGAATCACTTCAGTTTCTAAACCGCCACCAGCTCCACCAGAAGGAGCGGTGTAATCAGCCCAACTACCACCACCGCCACCAGCAACCATAATTCTAGATTTCAAACTATTAAAATCGTTCCACATGCCAGAAACCAATCTCACATCGGTGGCTCCACCAGAGCCAATATTTATAGCTTGTTTTGTACAACAATTAAATATCTCCTTTACACCACCTACATAAATGTATAATTCTTGTGTTGATGTTAAATTGATATTTCCCTTTACATAACCACCATATGCATAATTTTCACTTGTATAGCGATTATAATTATTATTTCCACTCGCTCCCCATAATTCTATTTGATAGGTTCCATCTGTTGGAACTGTGAACGTTTGATAATCTCCTGTATAGGAGAATTCCCATTTGGTTTTAAATTTGATTAATTGAAAACCATTTTTGATGTTTAGAAATGTTATTCAGTATCATGAAATAAAGAAGTTTTTTTTCTAAATAAATGAAATTACTTTTATGTTACTTTTCTCCTTAATTCATAAACCCTTTGACATTGTTTTCATTTGCTACTATAATTATAATTATAAAATATGTGAGGAGAATACTATTTATGGAACGAAAAATTTATTTTGATTTACTTAAATGGAAAAAAGATCCTGATAAGAAACCTTTATTGCTTTATGGTAATAAGCAAATTGGAAAAACTTATACTACCATTGAATTTGGCGAAAAAGAATATAAAACGATTGCTTATTTTAATACTACCAATAATCAACCATTATTATCTATCATGCAAAAAGAAAAAACAATCGATAAAATCATTGCTAGATTGTCTTTATTACTTGGCGAAACTATTTTAAAAGAAGATACTTTAATTATTTTAGATAATGTTGTAGATGAAGGTATCGTAAGGACAGTTAAAAAATTTGGAAAAGAAAAAAATGAATATCATATTATCATGATTACTTCATTTAGAGAAAAATTAAATGCTTTTAAAGGAGAAGAACTTCAGTATAAAGCAATGTATGCAATGGACTTTGAGGAATATTTAAAAGCAGTTGGCAATACAGAACTCATCGACTTCATTAAAACTTCTTATCGTAATAATAAACCAATGCCTTTTCATAATATCGCTATGGATTATTACGAAGAATATATGATGAGTGGTGGGCTACCAGAAAGTGTGTTAGCTAGTATTCAAAAAGAAACCGATTTAAAGATTAGAATGATTCAAGAAAAACAATTAGAATGCTATAAAGCACAGTTACTGTCTATGAATAATTTAATCGATATTACTAGGGCAAATGATGTTTTAAATATTCTTCCATACCAATTATTAAAGCCTAATCGGAAATTCCAGTATGGATTAATGAGAACAGGTGGTAGAAGTAAAGATTATGATACTAGTATCGAATTTTTATCTAATAATGGTATTTGTTATAAATGTTATAAAATTAGCGAAGTAAATCCTCCTCTTAGCAAGTGTAAGGATCCAGAAAGTTTTAAGTTATATTTAAGTGATACAGGTATTTTATATATGATGATGCATTTATCTAAGATTAAGTTATTTGCAGATGATAATTTAAAATATATTTTGTATGAGAATCATTTAGCGGATACTATTGTTGCTTGTGGTTATAATCTTTATTATTATCAATCAGAAGGAAAAGCAGAAGTACCTTTTATTCTCCAAACTAGAGCAGGTAAGATTATTCCTATTGAGATTGTGAATAAAAACTTATCCAAAGCAAAATCATTATCTTTATTTATGAGTAAATTTAATATTTCAGAAGCCATTCGTTTTACAGAAGATAATTTTAGTATGAAAAAGGGAATTAAATACGTACCTATTTATGCAGCCTTTTGTTTAAAGGAAAACTTATAGAAGAAAGAGGGAATCATATGAAACCAGTTTTGCTAGCAATATTAGATGGCTTTGGGTTACGAGATGAACAAAAAGGAAATGCTGTAAAGCTTGCGAAAAAACCAACTTTAGATAAATTGTGGAGTATTTATCCTCATTCTACTTTGGATGCAAGTGGAAAACAAGTAGGTTTACCAAAAGGACAAATGGGTAATAGTGAAGTAGGTCATATGAATATAGGTGCAGGAAGATTAGTATATCAACCTCAAGAATTAATTAATGTCAGTATCGAAAATAATACCTTTTTTTCCAATCAGGAAATTTTAAAGGTTATTGAACATACCAAACAAAATCATTCCAAACTTCATATTATGGGATTAATTAGTGATGGTGGTGTACATTCTCATATTCAACATTTAATGGCTCTTTTGGAATTGTGTAAACAAAATCAAATTGAGAATTTATATCTTCATCTTTTTACCGATGGAAGAGACGTAGAACCTTGTAGTTGTTATCAATACTTAAAAGAAGTAGAAGATAAATTAATCGAACTTCAGTTAGGGAAAATAGCGACTATTGGGGGAAGATATTATGGAATGGATCGTGATAACAATTATGACCGTTTGAAAAAGGCATATGATGTCATTGTAAATGGTATTGGTCCTAAACAGTATTCTATTTTAGAATTTATTCGTAATAGCTATCAGCAAAATATTACGGATGAATTCTTGATTCCTACCATTTTTGATACAAATGGAATGATTGAAGAAAATGATGGAGTGATTGTATTTAACTATCGTAAGGATCGTTTACGAGAAATTTTAACGGCGTTGACGAATCCTGATTTTCAAGAGATGGATGTTAAAAAGTTTCAAAATTTAAAAGTGGTAACCATGTTACCAGTTGTAGAATCGGTCATTGCTTCTCATGCTTTTGAGGATCCTACTCTTCCTAATATTTTAGGAGAATGGATTTCTAAACAGGGATTAAAACAATTACGAATTGCGGAAACTGAAAAATATGCACATGTTACTTTTTTCTTTGATGGTGGAAAAGAAGTAGATTATGAAAATGAAAAAAAGATTTTAATACCTTCTCCAAAAGTAGCAACGTATGACTTAAAACCTGAAATGAGTATTATGGAAGTCACCGATACTTTACTAAAAGAATTAACTGAAAATGATTATGATTTAGTAATTTTAAATTATGCTAACTGTGATATGGTAGGTCATACTGGTAATTTAGAGGCATCTATTACTGCAGTAGAAAAAGTAGATGAATGTTTAGGCAGAGTTTACGATAAAATACAAGAATTAGGTGGATTATTAATTGTGACAGCCGATCATGGTAATTGTGAATTTATGATAGATGATTATGATCATGTGATTACTTCACATACTACTAATCCCGTTCCATTTATTGTTTGTAGCAATGACTATACTGTTAAAAATGGTAAGTTAGGTGATATCGCACCAACCATTTTAGATATCATGCATTTAGAGATTCCTCCAGAAATGACAGGTATTTCTCTTATCCAAAGAGAAAATGATTAAAAAATATTATCATTTTCTTTTTTTGTTGCCATGTTTTTCTTGCAAATCGATTAAAAATATAATATAATACATAGAAATTTTAAAAAGAAGGGATCCTAGTGCAAAATTTTTTAAAATCAGTATCTGATGATGATTTAGAAAACGTTATACGCCATAATATTCATGTATCCTATCAAATGAGAAAAGAATTGGAAACTATGAGTCAATTACAGGAGACTCCTCTTACTTGTAGTCATTTATCTGCTATGGAGTCATTTGAAAATTCTCAAGTAGATACAGTGGATGAAGAACAAATAGAAGAATATGTTTATTATTATGCTAATTTATTAGAAAATTTAAAATTAGCAGTAACTAAAGAAGAACAATTAGAAGTTATTAAACAAAATCTTCCTGTAAAAGAAAATAAAAATTATATGAATATAATCTATCGAATAAAATTGGAATTATATAAAGAAATTTATGATTTCGAAGTACTCAAACAAGATGAAATAGAACTTGAATTTATAGAAGAAGTCAATCAGGAAATTCTTTCGATTCAAAATTTAATTCATATGATTGATGAGGTTGTTTGCTATGAAGAACATGATATTGTATCGTTTACACCTACTAAAAATAAATTAATCTTTTTAACGACACATAATGGTTCTATTTATGCTGAAAATGATCTTTATTCCATCCCTAAAGAATATTATCCTTCTTTTCATGAATTACTCTTATCTATTGAAAATGGTACTTTTAAAAATGTTAAGTTTTTATCAAGAACTCATAATGTGATTAATGGGATATCTGAAGTAAAAGATTTTAAAACAAGAGTGATTTTTGAAAGGCTAGCGAAAGATATCTATATTATTCTTGATATTTTTGTTAAGAAAGTGAATAGTGACAATGGTTACTTGCAATCATTAGAAAATAGAATTTCCTATTATAAAAATATAAAGCCTAACATTTTAAATCAGTTAACAGATGAAAATTATTTACTCGTACAGGAAGAAATTAAAAATCGCTTAATGCAAAGTTTAGAAGAAAAGAATATTGTGAAAACGATAAAGAAAAAAATAAGGTGATACCTATGGAAGAAACGTTAAACAACTTAATTTTAGAAATAGAAGATAGAAAAGATAAATTATCTAAATTACAATTGGATATCAATGCTAGTTATTTTGAATATTTTTCTATTTTTTTCCAAGACTATAATTCTAAAGATACCTCTTGTTTACTAAATTCTAGTCTAGGAGATTATTTATTCTTATTTTTATTGCAGCAAAATCCAGATGCTATATTTGATAATTTGTTGCAAAAAATGGTTCAATTGAGATCTTTGAATTCAAAACTTTATAGAGATTGTTTATTATCAGATAATCAAGACAGTAAGATTATACATACTCTTTATCACTTACCAGATTCTTTTATGGAATTATATGACAATATGATTCCTCAATTAGAAAAACAAAAAGATCCAGAACAAAGTCCTATTTTTCTTTGTTTAAAACAAGAATTAGAAAATCAGTTAAAGGAAGCCAATTATTGTATTTTTATTCGTAGCAAAAAGGAATTAGATACTTTTTATCTACTCATTCAATGTTTAAAGCAAATCAAAGAAGAAAAATATATCGATTGCTTAGATCATTTCCTTCTTTTAAAGTCTGTTGATTCCTTTTTTCAAACTGTTCGTGCGCATGCTGAGTTATTACAAAAAATCGATTATGATGCAATAAGTTTAAACTGGGGTCCTGTAATTCAAGTGGTAGATTCTGTATATCAATATTATGTTGATTTAGAAAAAAAGAAAACACAATTTTATCGTGAGAAAGAAAGAAAACTTAGTTATTATACCTTATTGATTAATTTGTTAAAACAAAATAGTGTAAAAGAAGAAATTACGAATATTGATGCCATTTTGAATAAGATTTTGGAGGAAGATTTAAAAGTATTATGTTTAAAATATATTAATGAACATAATCAAATTTATTATGAAAAATTAGATCAAGAGTATCGTTATCAAATGCAAAATTCTAAAATGAATTTCGTTATATATTTTCAAAGTTTGGGTATCAATTTTACTAATTTAGATCAAGAACTTCAACAACAGTTAATGCAAGAACCTTTAAATGATGTAGAAGAAAAAATGATGAATTTAGGAAAGATTTTTGAATCTAATGAAAAATGCATGTGGCTTTGTACAAAGACTAAGCTCTCTACTATTCGTAAGATAATGGATTTTATTAAGAAAGAGTATATTACGACCGAGTTAGTACATGAAAATGAAGAGTTATTTTCTTCTCCTTCTGTCTTTTCTAATTTAGAACAGAATATTAAGGTTTTATTGGAGAAAAAGGTCAATCTTCGCAGTATTTCTAATAAGCAATTTTTACTTACGGATTTCTCTTTATTATTAGCTAATTTAGATATTTTAGAAAAAATGAATTTTCCTATCAGTACTTTTAAGGATTTAAGTCTACTTCAAGAAGAAAATTTACAACAAAAAATAGATAGTTTTGTTGAAATTGGATTGGAGAAGTGCATGCAAGATAAACCAGACATCTTGAATGCTGATTTTAATTTAACCAAGAGAATTTTACTTTCTAAGTTGGTGGGATTAGAAGTTATGGAAAATCATAATTTAAAGGCTTCTGTTTTAGATAAAGATTCTTTCTTTATATCTGACTCGTTATTAGACTCTTATCTATTGGATAGAGTACATAGTAATTATGCTTGTACTAATCAAATCGATTTTACAGGATGTTCTATGAAAGAAACAGATTTTAGTTATATTTTAGATGGTGTCATTATCCCAAAAGCAAGAGTTACCAATCTATCTGTTTCTTTAGAACAATTAATTAAACCATCTTTTTATTCTCAAGAAGAAGTTAAAAAATTGGAAAAATATAGAAAATAGGAAAATGACAATTCCTTTTTCTTTTTTTTATTTATTATTTCTTAAAAAAATGCTTGCTTTTCTTATTAAAACTGTGTTATACTTTTAACTGTGTGGCTGCTTAGATGTGTGAGGTTGCTGATACACCCGGTTAAGTTGTTAAAACTTTAAAAAGGGAAATCAGGTTTTTTACACGGAGCAAGTCTATACTAGATATAGGCGAAGGGAGGATTCGAAATGTCAAAAGACAAAGTTCGCATTAGATTAAAAGCATATGATCATAGAATTCTAGACAATGCTGCAAAGAAAATAGTGGAGACAGTAAAAAGATCTGGAGGAGAAATCAGTGGACCAGTACCACTTCCAACAGAAATTGAAAAATTTACTATTTTAAGAGCTGTTCATAAATATAAAGACAGCCGTGAGCAATTTGAAATGCGTACACATAAGAGATTAATTGATGTCAAGAACCCAAGTAAGGAAACTATTGATGCATTAGCACATTTAGATTTACCAAGTGGTGTTGATATCCAAATCAAAGTAGAACAAAATTAATTAGGAGGAAAACAAAATGAAAGGAATCTTAGGGAAAAAGATAGGAATGACTCAAGTATTTACCAAAAGTGGTAAGTTAATTCCTGTTACTGTCATTGAAGTAGAACCAAATGTCGTAACACAAATTAAGACAGTGGAAAAAGACGGATATGATGCCATCCAATTAGGATGTGAAACAGTAAGATCAAAAGTAAGCAATAAAGCAAAAACTGGTCATACAAACAAAGCAAATACGGAACCTAAGCGCTTCTTAAGAGAGATTAGAGGAGTCAATGTAAGCGATTACACATTAGGTCAAGTAATCGATGCTAGTATCTTTACAAAAGGAGAAATCGTTGATGTAAGTGGTGTTAGCAAAGGAAAAGGTTTCCAAGGTGTAATTAAACGTTACAACCAATCTCGTGGACCAATGGGTCACGGTTCTCAATACCATAGAGGTGTTGGTTCATTAGGTACATTGTTACCAATGCACGTATTAAAAGGTAAAAAATTACCAGGTCATATGGGTAATGTAGCATGTACGATTCAAAATCTTGAAGTTGTAGATGTTGATTTAGAAAATAACGTTATCTTAATCAAAGGTAATGTACCAGGTCCTAAAAAATCTTTAGTTATGATTAGAACATCAGTTAAAAAAGGTGAACAGGTAAATGAAACAGAAGAATTTATGTCTTATGTTGAAGTTAGCGAAACACCAGTTGATACTGTAGAACAAGAAGAGATTGAATCTGAAGCAGTAGAAACTACAGAAGAAAATCAAACAGAAGAAACAGTAGAAACTGAAGTAACTGAAGAAACTCAAGAAGAAGTAAGCGAATAATCATCACGATATAAAATGAATTTAGAAATTGTGGTGAAAGGAGGAATTAAAGATGGAAAAACTAAAGGACGTAAAATTAAATAAAGATTTACTTAGTATTGAACCAAATGATAAAGTTTTATATGATGCCATCATTTTACAAAGAGCATCATTAAGACAAGGAACACATTCAACAAAAAATCGTAGTGAAGTAAGCGGTGGTGGAAGAAAACCATGGCGTCAAAAAGGAACAGGACATGCTCGTCAAGGATCTATCCGTAGTGTTCAATGGGTAGGTGGAGGAAGATATGGTACTCCAGTTCCAAGAGATTACTCAAAGAAACAAAATCGTAAAGAAAGAAAATTAGCATTACAAACAGCATTCTTAAATGTATACAATAACAAACAATTAGTAGTAGTTGATTCTTTCAGTTTAGCTACACCAAAAACAAAAGAAATGATTACTATGCTAAATACATTAGAACTTGCTGATAAAAAAGTTTTAATTGTTGTGAACGAATTAGATGAAAATTTAATTCTTGCATCTCGCAATTTAAGAAATATTGCTTTAATTGAAGCAAACGAATTAAATGTTTTAGATTTAAGTTATGCTGATTGTGTATTAACTACTAAAGAAGGATTAGCAAGCATTGAGGAGGTGCTTAAATAATGGATATTAAATATTTAGAAATTGTCAAAGCGCCAGTAATTACTGAAAAAGCTGCTAACTTAGGTCAACAAAGAGGACAATATGTTTTTAAAGTTGATTCCAAGGCAAATAAAACAGAAATCAAACAAGCAATTGAAAAATTATTTAAAGTAAAAGTACAAGACATTCGTACTTTAAACGTAAAACCAAAGAAAAGAAGAGTTGGCCGTTACGCTGGACTTACAAATCGTTCTAAAAAAGCTATTGTAACACTAGCGGAAGGACAAACAATAGAACTTAATTAAAAGGAGGGTTACTCATGTCAGTAAGAAACTATAAGCCTAATACTCCTGGACAAAGAAAAAGAAGCGTTTTAATCAATTCAGAAATCACGAAGAAAACATCTGAAAAAAGTCTAGTAGTAAGCTTAAAGAAAAACGGTGGTCGTAACAATCAAGGAAGAATTACAGTAAGACATCAAGGTGGCGGAGCAAAAAGAAAATATCGTGTAATTGACTTTAAAAGAAATAAATATGATATTCCTGGAAAAGTTGCTAGTATTGAATACGATCCAAATAGAACAGCAAATATTGCATTAATTCATTATAACGATGGTGAAAAGAGATATATCATCGCTCCAAAAAAATTGAGTGTTGGAGATATTATTGTATCAGGAGAAAATGCAGATATTAGAGTAGGAAATGCACTTCCTATTATGAATATCCCAGTAGGTACTATGATTCATAATATCGAACTTCGCCCAGGTAAAGGTGGAGAATTAGCACGTAGTGCTGGAGCAAGTGCTCAAATCCTTGGTCGTGAAGGAAACTACGTAATGGTTAGATTATCAAGTGGTGAACAAAGATTAATTTTAGGAACTTGTTATGCTACTGTTGGTGAAGTTGGAAACGAGGATCAAAACTTAGTTAGATTAGGTAAAGCAGGACGTACTCGTCATTTAGGAATTCGTCCAACGGTTCGTGGTTCTGTTATGAACCCTAATGATCACCCACATGGTGGTGGTGAAGGTCGTGCACCAGTTGGTCGTAAAGGACCTGTTACTCCTTGGGGTAAACCAGCACTTGGATATAAGACAAGAAATAATAAAGCGTCTGATAAATTTATCGTACGTCGTCGTAATAGTAAGTAGGGAGGAAAATAAAAATGGCAAGAAGTTCAAAGAAAAAACCTTATGTATTCGAAAGATTACTTGCAAAGGTTGAAAAATTAAATGAAACTGGTAAAAAAGAAGTCATCAAAACATGGTCTCGTCGTTCAACAATCTATCCTGCTTTTATCGGACACACATTTGCAGTACATAATGGAAAAGAATTTATTCCTGTATATGTTACTGAAGATATGGTAGGACACAAACTTGGAGAATTTTCACAAACTCGTAAGTTTGGTGGACACGGCGACAATAAAGATAAATAGTGACTAGGAGGAGAAAAATATGGAAGCAAGAGCAATCGCAAAAACTCTTAGAGTATCACCTATTAAAGCTCGTTTAGTTGTAGATTTAATTCGTGGTAAAAGTGTTAACGATGCATTAAACATCTTAAACAATATGAATAAAAAGCCTGCTCGTCTTACAAAGAAAGTTCTTGAATCTGCAATCGCTAATGCTGTAAACAATAATGGTGCAAAACAAGAAGAGTTATTTGTAAAAGAAGCAAGAGTAGATGCTGGTCCAGTGATGAAGAGACATATGTTTGACTCTCGTAGTCACATTGGACATAATGATAAAAGAACAAGTCACATCGTCATTGTTGTGGCAACTAAGTAGGCAAAAGGAGGGTTAAGAATATGGGTCAAAAGGTAAATCCTAATGGACTAAGACTTGGAATTAACAAAGATTGGGACTCAAAATGGTACGCTGGTAAAAATGACTTTTCTAAATATTTAGGAAATGATGTTAAGATTCGTGAATATTTTGAAAAAAATCAAAAAACAAATGGTATCAGTAAAGTTCAAATCGAAAGAAATTCTAAAAGATGTGAAGTAATTGTTCATACATCAAAACCTGGTGTTATCATCGGTCGTGGTGGTGAACAGATCGAAGTAATGAAAAAAGATTTATCTAAGTTAGTAAACGAAGATATTCAAATCTCAATTGTAGATATTAAAAAACCTGATATCAATGCACAAATCGTTGCAGATTCTATTGCAGCACAAATTGAAAATCGTGCATCATTCAGAATGGCTCAAAAAAGAGCAATCCGTAATGCTATGAAAGCTGGAGCAAAGGGTATTAAGACATTAGTATCTGGACGTTTAGGTGGAGCAGATATGGCTCGTAGCGAAGGATATACAGAAGGAACAATTCCTCTTCATACTTTAAGAGCAGATATCGATTATGCTATTAGTGAAGCAGATACAACTTTTGGTAAAATTGGTGTCAAAGTATGGATTTATAAAGGAGAAATTCTTCCTGCTAAAAAGACTAAAGGAGGTAATTAATTATGTTAATTCCATCAAGAACAAAATTCCGTCGTGTTCATAGATTACCTTACGAAGGTCATGCAAAAGGAAATACAACTTTAGATAAAGGTGATTATGGACTTATGGCAAAGGAAGGTGCTTGGATTACATCAAATCAAATCGAAGCAGCTCGTGTTGCTATGACACGTTATATGAAGCGTGGTGGAAAAGTATGGATTAATATTTTCCCACATATGCCTTTAACAAAGAAACCTATTGGTACTCGTCAAGGAAAAGGTAAAGGTAACGTTGAAGCTTGGGTAGCAGTAGTAAAAGAAGGAAAAATTATGTTTGAAATTGCTGGTGTAGATGAAGCAACTGCTCGTGAAGCATTAAGACTTGCTTCTCACAAATTACCAATTCAAACGAAGTTTGTTAAAAAAGAAAATGGTGGTGAAATAAATGAAGGTTAAAGAAATTAGAGAACTAACCACTGAACAAATTGTTGCTAAGATTAAAGAAAATAAAGAAGAATTATTCAATCTACGTTTTCAACAAGCAACTGGAAATTTAGAAAAACCTTCAAGAATTAGAGAATTAAGACACGATGTTGCACGTTTTAAAACAGTATTACGTGAACGTGAACTTAATGGGGAGGTTAAGTAACAATGGAAAAAATCAAAAAAGAATTGGTTGGTACAGTAGTTAGTGCTTGCAATAACAAGACGATTACTGTTAAAGTAGAAACTTATAAAAAACACCCAAAATATGGAAAAAGAGTTAGATCATCTAAGAAATATGCAGTTCATGATGAAACAAACAAAGCAAAAGTAGGAGATACTGTTAGAATTGTTGAAACAAAACCAATTTCTAAAACAAAACACTTCTATTTAGCAGAAATCGTAAAAGAAGCAGTTATTCTATAACTCTTAGGTGAAGGAGGAAATAATTTATGTTACAACAAGAAAGCCGTTTAAAAGTTGCTGACAATTCAGGTGCAAAAACTTTATTAGTGATTCGTGTACTTGGTGGAAGCAAAGTAAAAACTGGTAATATCGGTGACATAGTTGTTGGTACTATTAAAGATGCCACACCTAATGGAACTGTACAAAAAGGAAAAGTTGTGAAAGCAGTTATCGTAAGAAGCAAACAAGGTCTTCGTCGTGATGATGGAAGTTATATTAAGTTTGATGATAATGCTTGCGTAATTATAAGAGAGGATAAGAGTCCTGTTGGAACTCGTATCTTTGGACCAGTAGCACGTGAATTACGTGACAAAGATTTCATGAAAATAGTATCTTTAGCTAAAGAAGTGCTATAAAGGAGGATATTATGAAACTTAAAGTTGGAGACAAAGTTGTAGTAATAGCCGGATCTAGTAAAGGAAAAGAAGGAAAAATTACGAAGACTCTAAGAGATGAAAATAAAGTAATCGTTGAAGGAGTACATATCGTTAAAAAGCATAGAAAAGGAAATGGCCAAGAAACTGGTGGAATCCTTGAAGTGGAAGCACCAATTCATGCTTCAAATGTAATGTTAATCGACCCTAAGACAAAGAAAAGAACTAGAATCGGTTATACAAAAGATGAAAAAACAAATAAAAAAATTAGAATTTCAAAAAAATCAAATGAAAAGATTGATTAGTTGGAAGGAGGGTAATCTATGAACCGCCTAAAAGAAAAATATCTTAAAGAAGTAGTTCCAAGCTTAAAAGAAAAACATGGTTATAAGTCAATCATGCAAGTTCCAAAATTAGAAAAAATCGTCATTAATATGGGTGTAGGAGATGCTACATCAAACTCTAAATTATTAGAAGCAGCAGTAAAAGATCTAGAAGTAATTGCTGGACAAAAACCAGTTATTACCAAAGCTAGAAAATCAATTGCTGGATTCAAAGTAAGAGAAGGTCAATCTATTGGATGTAAAGTTACTTTACGTGGTGAAGCTATGTATAACTTTATGGATAAATTAATCTCTATTGCCCTTCCTCGTGTTAGGGACTTTAGAGGTGTTTCTTCTAAAGCATTTGATGGAAGAGGAAATTATACATTAGGAATTAAAGAACAATTAATCTTCTCAGAAATCAATTATGATGATGTTGTAAAAGTTCGTGGTATGGATATCGTATTCGTTACCACTGCTAAATCTAACGAAGAAGCATTTGACTTATTAAATGAACTTGGAATTCCTTTTAGAAAGTAATAGGAGGATATTATGGCAAAGAAAAGTATGATCGTAAAAGCTAATCGTAAACAAAAATTTAAAGTTCGTGAATATACTCGTTGCGAAAGATGTGGAAGACCTCATGCAGTAATGAGTAAATTTGGAATTTGCCGTATTTGTTTTAGAGAATTAGCAAGCAAAGGACAAATACCAGGTGTTAAAAAATCAAGCTGGTAGGACTTAGGAAGGAGGATTTATTATGGCTGTAGTTACAGATACAATCGCAGACATGTTAACACGCATTCGTAATGCAAATAGTATGCGTTATACTGAAGTTAAAGTACCTGCTTCTAAACTAAAATTAGAACTTGCAAGAATTTTAAAAGAAGAAGGATTTATTAAGGACTATAAAGTATTAGATGAAAAAGTTCAAGGAATGATTCTAATCACTTTAAAATATGGAGAAAAGAAAGAAAGAGTTATCACTGGATTAAAACGTATCTCTAAACCAGGACTAAGAGTTTATGCTAAGGCTAATGAAGTGCCTAAAGTATTAAATGGATTAGGAATCGCTATCATTTCAACTTCAAACGGAATTATGACAGATAAAGAAGCAAGAAAACAAGGTTTAGGTGGAGAAGTTTTAGCTTATATTTGGTAAAAAACATTATATAAGGAGGTGCAAGTATGAGCCGTATTGGTAATAGAAAAATTGTAGTACCTGCTGGTGTTAGTGTAACTAATGAAAATAATCAAGTTACAGTAAAAGGACCAAAGGGAGAATTATCATTAGAATTAGTGAAAGGAATCGAAGTAGCAATTAATGAAAATACAATCGTTGTTACTCGTCCAGATGATGAAAAAGCTACAAAAGCGATGCATGGAACAACCAATGCTAACATCCACAATATGATTGAGGGTGTAACACAAGGTTTTACAAAAGGATTAGAGATTATTGGTGTAGGTTATCGTTTCAATGTAAGAGGTAATACATTAGTAATCAATGCTGGATATTCTCATCCAGTAGAACTTACAATACCAACAGGATTATCTGTAGAATTAATTTCTAATACAGAGATTAATGTAAAAGGAATCGATAAAGTATTAGTTGGTAAATTTGCAGCTGAAATTAGAAGCGTAAGAGAACCTGAACCATATAAAGGAAAAGGTATTCGTTATAAAGATGAATATGTTCGTCGTAAGGAAGGAAAGAAGGCTGCTTAATAAATAAGTAGAAGGAGGATTTACTTATGATTAATAAAGTATCTCGTAATCAAATGCGTATCATGAGACATGAAAGAGTACGTTCTAAAATATTTGGAACTACTGAAGTACCTAGATTATGCGTATTTAGATCAAATAAAAATATTAGTTGTCAAATTATTGATGATGAAAATGGTGTAACTTTAGCTAGTGCTTCATCTTTAAGTTTAAAACTTAAAAATGGAGGTAATATCGAAGCAGCTACTGCTGTAGGAAAGAAGATTGCTGAAGAAGCTAAAAAAGCTAAAATTACCAAAGTAGTATTCGATAGAGGTGGATACCTTTATCATGGACGTGTAGAAGCTTTAGCAACTGCTGCACGTGAAAATGGATTAGAATTCTAATAGGAGGGTATTTATGCAAAATAAAAACAATGACCCTAAACAAAAACAATACGAAGAGTTAGTTGTCGAAGTAAAATCTGTTGTTAAAGTTAACAAAGGTGGTCGTCAAAGAAGATTCTCTGCTTGTGTTGTTGTAGGGGATAGAAAAGGTCAAGTTGGATTAGGTATTGGAAAAGCAAATGAAGTACCTGATGCAATTAAAAAAGCTATTCAAGCTGCTAACAAAAGTATCGTTAAAATACCTTTAGTTGATGGAAGAACGATTCAGCATGAAGTAACTGGTGTCAATGGTGCTGCTAAAGTATTATTAAAACCTGCTGCTGCTGGTACTGGAGTTATTGCTGGTGGATCTGTTCGTGCTGTATTAGAACTTGCTGGTGTAAAAGACATTTTATCTAAATCACTTGGATCACGTACTAAACTAAACATGGCTACTGCTACAATCAATGCTTTAAAATCTGTAAAATCTATTGAACAAGTTGCAAAACTTAGAGGTAAAAAAGAAGAGGAGATTTTAGGATAATGAAATTACATGAATTAGTAGCAAATGAAGGAGCAACTCAAGCTAAAAAAAGAGTTGGTCGTGGACCAGGTAGCGGTTTAGGAAAAACAAGTGGAAAAGGACAAAAAGGACAAAAAGCACGTAGTGGAAGTGGAAAAGGAGCAACTTTTGAAGGTGGACAATTACCTTTATATAGACGTTTACCAAAAAGAGGTTTCTCAAACAGTGAATTTAAAACAGTTTATGCAATTATTAATTTAAGTGATTTAAATAGATTTGATGATAATACAGTAGTTACTCCTGCTTTACTAAAAGAAGTAGGATTAGTAAAAAAAGGTTTAGATGGAATTAAAGTACTAGGAGAAGGAAACTTAGAAAAGAAATTAACAATTCAAGCTAATAAATTCTCAGTTAGTGCGATTGAAAAAATTGAAAAGAGCGGAAGTAAAGCTGAGGTGATCTAATGTGTTTCATACTATGAAACAATTATTTGCACCAACAAATAAAGATTTAAGAAAAAGAATTTTATTTACGCTCGGTGCATTAATGATCTTCGTCATTGGAACATCTATTCGTGTTCCAGGAACAGATGAAATAACAAGCAATCTAGGATTTCTAGAATTAATGAATGCTATGGGTGGAGGTTCGTTAAAGAATTTCTCAATCTTTGCCTTAGGGGTTATGCCTTATATCACAGCATCCATTATTATGCAATTACTACAATTGGATATTATTCCTTACTTTAGTGAATTAAATAAAGAAGGACCTGTTGGAAGACAAAAAATTAATCAAATTACTCGTTATATGGGAATTATCTTTGCTTTCATTGAAGGATTTGCATTTTCGTTTGTATTCTTTAATGCAGCAAGTGCGATAGAACATTTATATATCGCAACGATTCTAACAGCTGGTACTGCTTTTACATTATGGTTAGGAGACCAAATTACTCAAAAGGGAATTGGAAATGGTATGAGTTTAATTATTATGGCTGGTATCATTAAAGAACTTCCTACAATGTTTGTATTAGCATTCCAAGGTTTAATCTTAAATTCAGGATTAGATTTATGGTTAGGTATTCTATTATTTGTAGTATTTGTGATTGTATATTTCTTAATTATTATTGGTGTAATTTGGGTACAAGAAGCAGATCGTAAAATTCCTATTCAATATGCCAATAAGTCAACTAGTGCATATGGAAATAATCAATCTTATATGCCAATTAAAATTAACTCTGCTGGGGTAGTACCTGTTATCTTTGCATCTAGTTTCTTAATGATTCCAGCAACAATTGCACAATTTACGAAAAAGGCAGGATTCATTAATTTCTGTAATCATTATTTAACTTATAATACGCCGGTTGGATTTATCATTTATATTTTCTTAATTTTCTTCTTTGGATATTTTTATACTTTTATCCAAATCAGACCTGAAGAATTAGCTAAAAACTTACAACAGAATGGTGGATTCATTCCAGCAATTAGACCTGGAAAAGAAACAGAAAATTATGTATCAAAAGTATTATCTAGATTGACAGTCGTTGGTTCTATCTTCTTAATTATCATTGCTGGACTTCCTATTTTATTTACAGCAATTGTGAATCATGCAGGAATCAGCTTATCTAATCAAGTAACTATTGGTGGAACTGGATTATTGATTGTCGTTGGTGTTGCACTAGAAACTTATAAACAATTAGAAGGTAGTTTAGTTACTCGTAGTTATCGAAAAAGCTATAGGAGAAGATAATGAATATTATTTTACTTGCCCCACCGGGAGCGGGAAAAGGAACCCAAGCAGAATTATTAAAAGAAACTTACCATTTTCATCATATCTCTACTGGTAATTTGTTAAGAGATGCTTCGCAAGAAGAAAGTGATTTTGGTAGAAACTTAAGAAAAATTATGGAAAGTGGTAATCTAGTAAGTGATGATATTGTATTAGAAGTACTAAATCGCTATTTAGAACAACTAAGTGATGTTCATTTATTATTAGATGGCTTTCCAAGAAATATCTATCAGGCAGAGAAACTTGATGAGATATTAGAAAAAAGAAATAATCAAGTTGACTATGTATTTTTATTAGATGTAGATGAAATAACACTACGAAATAGAATTACTGGTCGTAGATTATGTAAAAGTTGCGGGAAAGTCTACAATATCCATATAGACCCGTTAAAACCAAAGATTGATTCTATTTGTGATCAATGTGGAAGTAATTTATTTCAAAGACAAGATGATAACTTAGAAACCTTTCAAATTCGTTATCAAGAGTATTTAAAACAGACGAAACCATTAATTGATTACTATCAGAAACAAAATAAGTTGTATTCATTAGATGGAAATTTAACGAAAGAAGAAATTTTTCATCAGATAGAATCGATCTTAGGAAAGAGATGAAGAGATGATTACTTTAAAAAGTCAAAGGGAAATTGAATTATTGAAACAGGCTGGTAATATTGTTTACCGTACTCATCAATATTTAAAACCATATATTAAAGAAGGAATCACAACCAAAGAATTAGATCAGTTAGCAGAAGATTTTATTCGAAGTCAAGATGCTACTCCTTCCTTTAAAGGTTATGAAGGATTTCCAGGAACTATTTGTGCTAGTATCAACGATGAAGTGGTGCATGGGATTCCTGGAAAAAGAAAATTAAAAAATGGTGATATTATTTCGATAGATATTGGTGCTTGTTACAAAGGATACCATGGGGATTCCGCTTGGACTTATCCAGTAGGAGAAATTAGCGATGATTTGAAACAACTTTTAAAAGATACCGAGAAGGCTCTATTTATTGGTTTAGATCAAATCAAACCTGGTAATCGTATTGGTGATATTGGTGCTGCAATCGAAGAATATGCAGAAAGTTGTCATCTAGGTGTTGTCAAAGAATTGGTTGGTCATGGCGTTGGAACCAATGTTCATGAAGATCCAGAAGTTCCTAACTATGGAAAACGCGGTACTGGACCTTTGTTAAGAGAAGGAATGGTAATTGCGGTAGAACCAATGTTAAATTTAGGAGAAGAAGATATTTATCTTATGGATAATGATTGGACCATCAAAACAGATGATGGCTTACCATCTGCCCACTTTGAACATACTGTCGTCGTGACAAAGGATGGTTATCAAATTTTGACGGGAGAGTGATAGAATGGCAAAAAAAGATGATATTATTGAAGTAGAAGGAAAAGTTCTAGAAATTATTCCAGGAGGAAAATTTAAAGTAGAACTTGAGAATGGTCATATTGTAGAGGCCCATGTTTCTGGTAAAATCCGAATGAACTACATTCGCATTCTACCAGGTGATACCGTAACAATAGAGTTAACGCCTTATGATTTAAAACATGGGAGAATAACCTATAGAAAGTAGGAGGGAATAATAATGAAAGTAAAACCATCAGTAAAGAAAATGTGTTCTAAATGTAGAATCATTAGAAGAAAAGGTAAAGTAATGGTTATTTGTGAAAATCCAAAACACAAACAAAAACAAGGATAATATATAGGAGGTGTATTTATGGCACGTATTAAAGGAATTGATTTACCTAATGATAAACATATTTCCATTGCATTAACAGCTATTTATGGTATTGGAAGAAAACTTGCACTTACTATTTGTAAAGATGCAAATGTAGAACCAACAAAGAAGGCTAAAGATTTAGATCAAGATGAACAAACAAGACTTCGTGATGAAGTAAATAAATACTTAACGGAAGGAGATCTTCGTCGTGAAGTAAATATGAACATCAAGACTAAAATGGAAATTAATTCTTATCAAGGAAGAATGCATAAAAAAGGATTACCAGTAAGAGGACAAAGAACAAATAGAAATGCTCGTACTCGTAAAGGTAAACCAAAAACAATTGCTAATAAGAAGAAGTAATAAATTGAAATAAAGGAGGATAGACTATGGCTTACAAAACTAGAAAAAGAAAAGTTAAAAAGAATGTACCTGAAGGAATCGCTCATATTCATTCAACATTTAATAACACAATCGTAACCATTACTGATAAAGAAGGAAATGCAATCAGTTGGTCATGTAGTGGAGCAATAGGATTCAAAGGAAGTAAAAAATCTACTCCATTTGCTGCTGGTATGTCAGCAGAAGCTGCTGGAAAAGCTGCTTATGACATGGGAATGCGTAAAGTTGAAGTAGAAGTAAAAGGTATGGGACCAGGACGTGAAACCGCAATTCGTTCATTACAAACTGCTGGATTAGAAGTAACAGCTATTTCAGATGTAACTCCAATTCCACATAATGGATGTCGTCCACCAAAACGCCCTCGTGGGTAATTAATATAAGGAGGTTAGTTTCATGTTACAATTTGAAAAACCAGTATATAAAATAGTAGAAAATGTAGAAAGTAATTTCTATGGAAAATTTGAACTTGAACCATTAGAAAGAGGATTCGGAACTACTTTAGGAAATGCTTTAAGAAGAGTAATGTTATCTAGTTTACCTGGAAGTGCTATTACCAGTGTAAAAATCGATGGTGTTTCTCATGAATTCCAAACAATTGATGGTGTTAGAGAAGATGTAGCTTTAATCGTATTAAACTTAAAGGGAATCGTTATTAAGAATCACTCTGAGGAAGAAAAAGTCATTCGTTTAAATGCTACTAATGAAGGTGTTGTTACTGCTGGGGATATCGAACATGATAGTGATATCGAAATTTTAAATCCTGATAAAGAGATTGCTACTTTATCTAAGGGTGGAAAATTAATTATGGAAATGACAGTAGGAAATGGTAGAGGTTATGTTAGAAGCGATGATAATAAGAAATTATTAGCTGATAAAAAAGTTGGCACTATCGCAATTGACTCTTTATATTCTCCTATTGAAAGAGTTGCTTATGAAGTAGAACCTGCTCGTGTTGGACAAAATGAAAATTATGATAAATTAGTTCTTAGTGTATGGACAAATGGTTCTATGAGACCCGAAGAAGCAGTTGCCTTAGCATCTCGTATTTTAATCGAACATTTTGAAATTTTAACAGATTTAAGTAGTATTGCTGATATGAGTGGAATTATGATTGAGAAGACAGAAGATCCAAAAGTAAAAGCATTAGAAACTACAATTGAAGATTTAGATTTTTCAGTCCGTGCTTATAATTGTTTAAAACGTGCTGGAATTCATACATTACAAGACCTTGTTAACAAATCAGAATCAGATATGATGAAGATTCGTAACTTAGGTAAGAAATCATTAAAAGAAGTATTAGACAAAGTAAGAGATTTAGGATTAGTACTTCGTGATGAAGATTAATAAGTAAGGAGGATCAAGATGGCATATAGAAAATTAGGTCGTGATAATAAACATAGAAGAAGTTTACTTGCTAATCAAGTAAAAGATGTTATCATGAATGAAGAAATCACTACAACAGAAACAAGAGCAAAAGAAGTTCGTAAATTTGTTGATAAAATGATTACTTATGGAAAAAATGGAAGTCTAGTATCAAGAAGACAAGCTCTTGCTTTCCTTCATAATGATACAGAAGCTGTTAAAAAAATATTTAATGAATTAGCACCACGTTATAAAGATCGTAATGGTGGATATACTAGAATTTTAAAAACAACTGAAAGAAAAGGCGACGATGCCTTAATGGTTATTTTAGAATTAGTAAAATAGGGAAAAGGGACTATTGATATAGTTCTTTTTTTTTTATAAGGAATTTTCTCCTTATAAAGAATAATAAAAAATATTAAAGGAGTGACAATTAAGTCACTCCAAAACAATT
>CANQBE010000010.1 GCA_947589515.1 uncultured Bacilli bacterium | reverse complement strand
GTCTTACTTACTTTTATGTGTTTTTCTTCCTCTTCATCTTTATATTCAAATTCTTTTTTTCCTATCTTTTTTCTTTCTTTCTTCATTTATTTCCTCTTCTAAATCTGTTCTTCTCTTCTTTATTTCTTTTACTATTACATCTTCATATTTATTCTTATTTGCATTTGCCTTCCTATGTGTTGAATCCATAAAAAATTCATCATTCAACATTCCATATTTTTGTGCTTGTTCTACTATATTTATAAATATATTTTCAAATATTTCTGTTCCTTTAAATCTTCTTTCATAATTCTTACTAAATGTTGAGAAGTGTGGTGTCTCTTTTCCAAATGGTATTCCTAAAAACCATCTATATTCTGCATCTACTTTTATTTTTTTGCAGGTTTGTCTCATTGATTTTATTCCTTCTATTGCTTGTATAAACACCAACTTAAACAATACCACTGGATCAATACTTGGTCGGCCATTGTCTTCACAATACAAATCCTTTACTTCATCATAAATAAAAGTGAAATCTATATACTTGTCTATCTTCCGAAACAAACTATCCTCTGGGACTAGTTCTTCCATTGTAGTCATTAAGATTTCACTTTGAATATTTTTATTTATCGTTATCATTTTTTCACTTCCTATCCTCGACACTTTTATTATAACATTTTTGCATAATAAAAGCGAGTCATGATAACTTATTTGTCGAGAATAAGTGGACTCGCAATTTAATTATAATACATTTTTTCCAAAATAAAAAGACTATTAACAAATTTTACTTTGTCAACAGCCTGACTTAAGAATTCAATCTTAAGTTTTTTACTCTTTAATAAAACCATTGGTTTTAAACTTAGAAATAATTTTATCTACGGATACACTGCCTTTAATTCTAGAAGATACTGTTTCTTCCTTACCATCGTGATAGAAAATAACCGTAGGAGTACCAGAAGCACCAGTTTCTTCAAATAAACTATCATATTCTTCTTCAGATAAATGATCTGTATTAATATATTTAATTTCTATTTGATAATCATTAGCCACTTGTGTAATTTTAGGCTTAAAACTAATACAAGCAGGACATTCCGTTCTCATAATCTCTAAAATGAAAGTTTCATTATTTTTTAATAACTCTTTATATTCATTATAACTAATTTCTTTCATATAATTTTTACCACAACCTGTTAGTATTAAAGATACTATTAAAATCACCATTATTTTAAATGTTTTTTTCATATTCACACCTCATACCATTTAAGTATATCACAAAAGTAGTCATTTTTCTTTTTTTTTTTAGAAACATGTTGTATAATGTAACTAGAATAGAATAGGAGGAAAGAAAATGATACTAAGAAAGCCTTATGCCTTTTTAATTAAATATTTTCAAAAAATTAATATCTTATTACTTCTCTTAGTTGCCTTCGTATTCTATAAAGACTTACAAATCTATCAATTTGTGAAAGATTATCTAGCAACAGGTATTTACAATGTCACAATTGATTCGATCACAAATTATGCCAGTATCTATGCCTATCTATCCTTTATAGGTATTCTTGCGATTTCATCTATTCTAGCTTATTTACTTCACTATAAGGACAAGCCATATGCTAGTTACATTTTTATTTTAATTGCAAACTTCATTACATTTGCTTTCTTTTTATATACTTCTCATTACTTTACTTATAATGCTATAGAAGGATACAATTTAGTTGCGATTCGTATTGTGCGAGACTTACTATTTATTTCAACACTACCTTATTATCCAATGTTATTTATCTTATTAATTCGTTCGATTGGAATCGATTTAAAAAGTTTTGGATTCCAACAAGATAAAGAATTTGCAGATATTAATGAAGCTGATAGAGAAGAAGTTGAAGTACAAGTTGGCTTTGATAAAGATCATTATATTAGAAACATAAAATATCGCCTTCGTCAATTTAAATATTTCTTTCTAGAACATAAAGTATCGTTATCTATTGTGTTTGCATTCCTGTTCTTATTATTTAGTTTCAATTTTTATCACTATTTTTATGTAGAAAATCGTATTTATAAAATGAATGAGAATTTCCGTAGCAATAATTATCAAATTACAGTCAAAAATACTTATTTAACAGATAAAGATTATGCTGGTAAGATTGTATCAGAAAATGGAAGATATTTTATTTTATTAGACTTAGATATAGAAAACCTATTATCTCTACCCAGAACATTTGATATTGAAAAAATGATGCTTTTTATTGATAATGAATATTATGTTCCTACAACCAGATTTAATGAGTATTTTGTGGATATGGGTAATTTGTATGATGGTAGAAGTCTAGATTCTAAACAGAAAAATACTTATCTTTTAGTTTATGAAATCAATAAGCCAAGAGAAAATGCTAACTTCTTATTAAAATATCAAGATTTAAATAGTAGTGATAGTAAATTAATTCGAGTGAAAATTAAAGTCTTAGATATCAGTACTTTCAAAACCAAAGGAGAGTATGCTTTTTCTGAAGAAGCAAATATTCCTATTAATAATCAAGAATCGGTAAAATTTCAAATTTATAATTCGGAATTATTAGATTCAACCACTTATCGCTATCAACAATGTTCTCCTAATTCATGCCCTATTTATGAAGGTACAGTAACAGCAAAAGAAGGATATAAAATTTTATATTTAAGAGGAAATTATGATAATTACTCAACACAACAATTCTTAAACTTTTTGAAAAAATATGGACGTCTGCGTTATCAAAAGGATGGAAAACTTCATGATATAGATTTATCTTTTGCTGTAAATAAAAATTACCAAGGAAATCATCTGTATTTGATGATTCCGAATGAAGCTGCAGAAGCAGATTCGATTTCTTTTGTATTTACGATTCGTACTTATCAGTATATATACCAATTAAAAGGAGAAAAATAATGAAAAATTATATGAAAAAATTAAAGAAAAAAGATTGGATTAAAATGATAATAATAGCAAGCATAGGTTTAGTGCTATTACTAACTGGAATTTTATCATGGACCTTTTATTTTTCAAAATATCAACAATTTAATAAACAGGAAAAAGAATTTTTAGAAGCAGTAACGAGATTTTACAGTTTAAATCAGCAATATCTACCAAAAAAAGGAGAAACTAGAGAAATGACTCTACAAGATTTATATGATGGAGAACATATTTCTGATTTATATGTTCCGAAAACGAGAAAACTATGTGATAGTAATAGTTGGGTAAGAGTATATCAAAATGAGTCTGGTGAATACGAATATAATGTGTATCTAAAATGTGGAAAATTCGAATCTAAAGGTGACCATACAGGACCAGAAATCACTTTAAATGGTGAAGAAAATATGGTAATTTCTTTGGGAAGTCAATATCAAGAACCAGGTATCAGTAAAGTTTATGATAAAGAAGATGGTACTTTAGATCCGAATTCAGTTACCATTGATTCAAGTAGTTTAAATACGAATAAAGTAGGAACCTATAACATTACCTATACGGTTCGAGATAAGTCCTACAACAAAACAGTGGTAACAAGAAAAGTTACTATTGCTCAAAATTTAACAGAGGTTGTTCGTAGTCATACGGATGAGAGTAATTATTATAAAGGATTAGATGTTGATAACTACTTATTATTTTCAGGAATGTTATGGCAGATTGTAAACGCGAATGCAGACGGAAGCGTTAAGATAGTATCTTATGATGATATTTCCAATATTACCTATGGACGATTAGAAGAAGATTATGATAAGAGTAACATTAGAGACTGGTTAAACAATTATTTTTATAAAGCATTAAATAATCCTGATCAGTATATCGTATCCGATAGTAGTTGGTGTTTAGATTATGCAGATAATGAAAATGCTATTATCAACACTTGTACCAATACGATTCAAGATAAAGTAGGGCTACTTACAATATCTGATTGGAATCAAAGTAAACAAAATAATGCTACTTATTTAAATACAATTGGATCTTATTGGCTTTTAACAAGACAAAATGAGCATTATGTTTATACGCATAGTATATCATCAGGAGGAATTTATACAGTGAGAAGTACCTCTAATCTAGGCGTAAAGCCAGTAGTCAATTTAAAAAGCAATCTATATATTGTTTCTGGTAATGGTACGAGTGGTAATCCTTACAAATTAGATGATTATTCATATGGACAAACAAACAATAAAATTAAAGATCGATTAATTGGAGAATATGTCAACTATTCAGGTATACTATTTAGGATTAGTGGATTTGATGATGATAAAAATATAAAATTAACCTCAGTTGATTTCTTAGGAAATGCTACTACGCAACAATATTTTTATACAAGTTATCAAAATGAAGATAAAATAATGAAGTTTAATCCAAGTCAAAAAGGAAATATCGGTTATCAATTAAATGATCAATATATTGATTATATTGATAATAAGTTAATAGTGAACCATGAATATTCTATTTATGAATACGATGAAAATATCAATTATTCTCAATATAAAATAAATAGTACATTCAAAAGTAAATTAAGTATTCCAACTAGTTTCGAATTATTTTCTGGTACCAATGAGAAAATTAATGCTCAAGTAAATTATTGGTTACTGGATTATGTTGATGAGAAAAATGCTTTAATGATTAATAACGCCAATGGTATGTCTTTCGATATCACGGAAGGATTTTATGATTCTAATGCATTTAAATTAGTATTCTATCTACAAAATACAGCTACCATTTCTCGTGGAACTGGTACCTATTGGGACCCATATTTAGTAAAATAGAGGTGTTAACATGAAAAAAAGAAGTTTATTATTCCTATTCCTAGCAGTTGTTGTATTAGGAATAATAGCAATATTAGGAAGGAAATTATTTTTTCATCAAAAAGGGGATCCTTATTGTACCTTTGAATCTAAGTTAGAGGAAGTAGAAAAATATACGATAGCCGATGCAAAAACGATTGGCTGGATTCAAGTGCAAGGAACGAATATCAACTATCCAGTCATAGACGAAACGGAAGAGGCTTATGAGAGTGGATTAGATTATCTATGGAGAGTTAATAGTTATCAAGAAGGGGAAAATCGAATAGCTATTTATGGACATAATATTTTAAATGTTTCTAATCATCCATTAATTAATGATAAAGAACTTACCAGATTTGAACCACTAATGGGATTTGTTTATGAAGATTTTGCCAAGAAAAATTTATATATTCAATACACGCATGATGGAGAAGATGCTATTTATAAAATCTATGCCGTAACTTTCTTATATTCTACAGACGATTTTGGAAGTAGTTATTCTTATGATGATAAAGATACTTTAAATTATTACATAGAAAAAGCCAAAGAATTAAGTATTTATGATTATGATGTTGATGTGAATCCGAAAGATGAATTAATTTCCTTAATCACCTGTACTAGATATTTTGGGATAATGGGTAAGACACAATTTAGAGTAGATGCTAGAAAAATAAGAAAAAATGAAAATATTCAAAAGTATTCGGTTGAAACAAATGAAAATTATGCTATAATTAAAGATAGTAGGGAGGTTGAACAATGAAAGATCAAGCAACCAAAATATTGATAATTATTAGTTTTTTAATAGTTTTCATTTCTTTTGAAAATGTAAATGCTGCTTCTGTAGGAAGTCAGAATATTAGACAAAACATTTGTGGTGTAGAGAAAATTGAAGTAGGAGCTACTGGTTTTGTCTATAATATTGCACGGGCTGGAGCAAATGTTAAACCAAATTTGATTGTAAAAAAAGATATATCTGATAGTTCAAACAAAAATTGTTTTTGTAACAATTTCGATGGAGAATGTGCCACAATCGGTAAAAATGGTTTTTTGCTTTGTAACCGAGAAAATACTTTTACTTCAACGGTTACTCAAGATTCTTGTGCTATTAGTCAAGTGAATGCCGATGGCACGTATGAATATACATTATGCCAAGATCAAAATTATTCAGATGCAGCATATGAATTAAAAAAAACCATGACACAAACTATGAATAATGATGGAACCTATACAATAACAATGGAAATGCCATCCAATTATAAACAATATGCTAATAACATTTATATTGAATATTGTAATCAAAATAATTGTAAGATTGATAATAGTGAAGATGGTACTGGATTACCAACCTATGTAGAGAGAACAATTGTAAATAATAATGGAACCTATTCTATCAAAATACCAGCAGGAACAGATTACTATTTTGTATTTAAAGGTAACATTGGCGGTATATGTAATAGTTCTTTTTTAGGTTACTATCAAGGATTGACCCCAACTACAGTAAAAAATACGCTATATAATAATACAATATGTACCAATATGCGCAAAATGTTCCCTAAAAAAAGCGATTCATGGATGACAGGATTATTATCTGATTGTTACTCTGATACTATTTCTACGAGTCGATTAACACAGTTTTCTAGTGAAATTAATGCAAAATGGGAATTGCTACAAAGTATTTTAAATAATACAACTACGGGAGGAAGTACTTCTACTTCTCAAAATAGTTTTGCTTGTGCGTTCGATGAAACGAAAAATAAGCATAGTGAAGCTATTGCTACTTATACCAGCGTTTTAACAAAAGGTACTTACTGGAGTGCTATGTGTACTGAGGAACTATATTTGGAATATGATCATCCAAAGGCAGTAAGTGCTGGAGCTAGTTTTGATTATGATGCTACGATTACGGTAAAAAGAACTTGTCAACCAATTCAAGTTTCCAAACCTGTCTATAAAGATACCTGTGAATATGGTGTTGAATGTTGGGGTGGCCCTGCTAACCATAGTGGAGAACCAGGAGCTGGTCCAAACAATGAATTTGATAGTTGTATCAATACCTGTGATAATGGAAAATATACTCAAAAATGTATTAATTCTTGTTATCAACAAGTTTATAAAAATAAAACCGCAAGTAATTCTTCCATCAAATTTCAAAATACATTAACTCTAAACAACTACAAGGCAAAATTTATATCATTAATTGGTAGTACTAAGGCAAATGGCGGCAATAGTCATACCTTAAATCCTGTTAGTAGTGAATGTGTAGTTGCGGGTAATGCAAATTCTACTTGGTATAACACTAATCCAGAGGTAAAAAATTGTCATATTCAATGTGACACAACATCTTGTACTACAGAACATGGAATTGGTTTTACTTATTTAGATACTTGTAATCAAAATGCGAATTCAGAAGCAACAATGTGCTACGAAGTATATAAAAGTGGTTCTAATTGTAGTACAGATGCTCTTGGAGAATATCAACAAGCATTAGAAGCATCTCATAATGAATATCTTGATATTCTGACTCGTATTCAAGAAGTAAACGAGGAAAACTTAAAAAATGAAAAATATACAATGTCCATTTTAGAAAGATACAATGATACTGATACCTTAACAACTATATTTGATAATAAATCTGGCAACAATAAAATTTATTCTAAAGAAGAAGATAAAAGCATTCAAAATCGAAATAGCGGTAGTATGGAAAAAATAGCCGATAAATTGGTTGAGGGTTTAACTGACGAACAAAAAGGATGGATACAAAATGGATTATCTACAGATAGTTATACTTTAACTAGAACCATTAGTTTAAAAATTGGTGCTGCCTATGTTACTAGAGATGGTTCATCAGCAAATGATAGTGGTACCTTATCATCTTCCCAAACGGTTACTTACAATAGGACAAATGATTTAACAGACACAAAGAAAGATAAGGATAGTTTATATTATGGCCCTTACAATAAATATTTTACTAGCTTATATACTCAATTAGGAATTAACGATTATAAAAGTTGGCCTTATTATAATGAAGAAGTATCTATCAATAAATCAACCGATGAATATGAAAAAAATATTAAGATTTCTTTAGAAAATATTGGTACTTGGAATCAATGGGGAAAAACTATTGATTCCAGTGAGAGTAACAGTATCAATATTCAATGTTTTTATGGAACAACACCAAAAGATTGTGGTTGGATTTGCCCCCCAGAAGAAGATGACAGTGGAGGAATTCAATATATCTTTAGACCAATTAACCTAGGTGATATATTCCCTAATAATAGAAATCCAAGATTTAATTGGACAGGCACAGTAAAAAATGATATAGCAACTGGTGCTGCTATTTCCAAAACTAGTAATCAATCTAGATATAAAAATTATGAAGATGTTAATCCAGAAGGATTAATAAAGGCTATCGAGAATAAGAATGAAAGCATTTATAATGTTACGACAGATGCATCTGAAATTGATTATGAATTTGTCTTAACAAAAGAAAATATCCGTAACATTCGTAATTATAATAAAAATATTAGAGATTATAACCATGATGGTGATAACAATTATTTAGATTACAATATGAGTTGCTATACAAATAATAGAGGTCAAGAAATTTGTACAAGTAAATTTATGGATAATATTAATGGAAATGCAGGAGATGATTCTTATGGTAACTTTATTACCTATAGTGTAAGTGGTTATGGTATTGATGAAAGAAAATCAATTGCTGGATGTAATAATGCAATTCATGGTAATACATGTGATACATCTTTATTTGGAAGTTATTAGAGGAGGTATTTATGAGTAAAGGAATGGTTTTAGTCGGAATTATCATTTTAGGAGTATTAACTTTAGCAGTTGTAAATATTGTTCAAAATTATCAAACGGGAAATGAATTAGACTATTATTTATTAGAAGAAACAACAGAAGCAGCAATGCTAGATGCTGTAGATCCTTCATATTATCGAATTAGTGGAATTATCCGAATGGATCGAGAAAAATTTCTAGAAAGTTTTGTTAGAAGATTTGCAGAAAATGTAAATAGAGACCGTAATTATAAAGTTAGAATTCTAGATTTAAATGAAACACCACCAAAAGTAAGTGTTCAGGTAGGATCAAATACTGTTGCAACTTTTGCTGGCGAAGATTTTGATATCGTAAATAAGATTGATGCAATTCTAGAAACAAAATATGAGGAAGATAGACTTCTAAGAGAAGTTTATGAATAAAGAATGAGAAGGGAGAAAAAATATGAAAAGTAATTTTTCAATGAGTATTAAAAAGTTCTTTACCAATAAGAACACAGTTACGATAGTAGGAGTACTACTTGCGGTAGTCATCCTATATGTTGGATATAACTATCGTATCAAGGCAGCAATCAATCCAATTACAGTACCATATGCTAGACAAACAATCAATCCAAAAACAAAAATCACTAGTGATATGATTGGTAGCATTGAGGTACCACCTGCAATGATAGCAGGAAAAGCTATTACCGAAGTATCAAAAATTGTAGGAAAATATGTCCGTTCTGATACTATCATTCCACAAGGAAGTTTATTCTATAATGATGTCGTAGTATCAGCTAGTGACTTACCAGATTCTATTATCTATAATTATCCTGAAGGACAAGTGCTTGTAAATATGCCAGTTACAACACAAAGTTCTTATGGTAATAAGATTTATCCAGGAAATTATATTAACATCTATGTAAAAGCTGTTAATAAAATTGATGAAGAAAATATTACGAGTGCCACCGAAGATAAAATTATGGTAGGAATGCTTTTAGAAAATGTAAAGGTGCTAGATGTACAAGATGCAAATGGAAATAATGTATTTGAAAACTTAGAAGATATCAAAACACCTGCACAAATTATTTTCGCAGTACCAGAAGAATATCATATCTTACTTCGTAAAGCTATGTACTTAAGAACTTATGAAGTTACATTAATACCAGTTCCAACTGCTGAAAGTTTAAAAGAAAATCCTGGTGAAGTAAGAGTTAGTAGTGAAGCTATTAGAGACTTTATCAATCGAGTTACGGTTTGGGATGAAACACTTCCTGAGGCAACAACAGGAACAGTAAATACAGTTCAATAAAAAGAATAAAAATAATTATGAAAAGGGGAAATCATAATGAAAGAGAATATGTTTGCACAATTAGATTTTGGAGCATTTAAAGAATACATAGATAATGATGATATTACCGATATTTCCTATACCAATAATGGACAAATATGGGTTCGTTCATTGGAAAAAGGATCTTACCGTGTAGAAAATCCTAATATTAATAATTCAACAGTAGAAAAATTAGCCTTTCAATGTTCCAATGTTATGGGAACAACTTTCAATAATGCAAGTCCCTTTTTAGATGCTGAAAGTCCTGAACTTCGTATGAATTTCGTACATGAATCAATTGCTACCAATGGAATAGCGTTAGTTATTCGTAAAACACCAGCCAAGATTCGTTTAAAAGAAGAAAATTTACTACAAGAAGATTATATTACCAAAGATATTCACGACTTTTTGATTAAGTGTGTTTTAGGACACTGTAACATCATTGTCTGTGGAGAAACTGGTAGTGGTAAAACAGAATTTGTAAAATACTTGGCTAGCCATACAAAAGAAGATGAAAAAATTATTACGATTGAGGATACTTTGGAACTACACTTGGATCGAATTTATCCACATCGTGATATCGTAGCAATGAAAACGAATAACATTGCATCTTATTCTGATGTATTAGTTACCTGTATGAGACAAAATCCAAAATGGATTCTATTATCCGAAGTTCGTAGTGCAGAAGCTGTTAGTGCTGTTCGTAATTCAATTTCTTCTGGACATAATATTTTATCTACTATCCACTCTGATAAGGCAAGTGCTATTCCCCACAGAATGTATTCCTTAATGGAAACAGATTTGGATGTAGAACAGTTTTTAAATACCATCTATCGATATGTACAACTTGGAGTACATATTAAGGCTTACTATAGTCCCAAATATGGAAAATTCCATCGTGAAATAGATGAAATTACCGAATTCTATATTGATGAAGAAACCAATAAACCTGTTTATAATACGATTTATCAAAAAACAATGACAGGAAAAGTAGTAAAGAAAAATCCAAGTCGTCATCTATTAGATTACTTACTAGGTCAAAATATTGATGTAGGGAATACTACTTTTAGCGATAATAATGAATCTGGTGAAGAAATTGATTTAGATAAAATTGTAGAAGATCAACAATTAAAGGAAGGTACAATACCTGATAAACCAGAAGTTGCAAACATATCAAATGATTCTTTAGAAATACTAGATGGTCAAACTTCCCAATCAATACCCAATATAATTCAACCAGTGAATCAACCAATACCCAATGTAAATCCTAATATACCTCATATTATTCCACCAAATAATAGTGGTAACATTAGTTCATAAAGGAGGAAAAATATGGAATTACTTATTATATTAGCAATTGCCTTATTTGTAATACTATATCGTCAATATCGTGGACAAAATGTATATAAGTTTATTACAGAACAAGCAGGAGTCATCTACGATAAATTTGCTCCTTACTCTTTTAAAGTAGTAAGAGAAAAAACAAAAGAATTAGGTCAAGAATATACACCAAGACAATATATTACGCAATCTCTTGTTTTTACTATTTTTGCTGGTGTAATTTCTTATTTATATTTTTATAATCTATTTGTATCTCTTATCTATATTATAGCAGCAAATGCTTGTATTCCTTATTTAGCATTTCTTAGATGTAAAAGAGTATATAGTGAATTTATTTTTGAACAAGTACAGGTTTATACAACGAATACAATTATGGAATTTGCTACTACCCAAAGCTTTGTAAAAGCATTAGAGGGAGTAGTAGCCAGTGGTGTATTAGAGGATCCTGTACTTTCTGATGTTAATATGATGATTTCTCTTGCTTATCAAAATGGTTCGATTGATGAATCAATTGAATTTATGACTGCAAAATATCCTTATTATATTGTAAAAAATATGCATCAATTGTTCTTACAAATTACAAAAGAAGGTGCTAAAGATTCTGGAGAATCTTTAGAAAACATGCAATTAGATATCGATATGTTAGTTGAAAGTGTATATCGTGATCGTATTGACCGTGCTAATTTCCATAAGTCTTTCTTAAAATACGGTGTTATGCTTTATTTAATGGTTATGTTAGTACAATACCTATTAGGTCGTGAAACGTATATTGCGATACTAGGAAATCCTTTAATGCTAGTAATACTACATGGGGTATTAATCGTAAATAGTTATTTTCTTCTAAAAGGAGAAAAATATTATAACGAGAATGTAGGTGCTGAATAATGGAAGTTATTATTTGTGGAGCGATTATCTTATTTGTTTTACTTTACAACAAAACAGTAGATGGTAAGAAATTTTTAAAAGATAATGAAGGCGTTTTTCGTTTATTGAGAGAAAGCGATTATGATTTTTTAGTAGCAGCAAAATATGGAGAACAGGTGGATCCTAATATTCTTTTTCAAAAAAGACTACAAAATGCCTTTCTTACGATTGTTATATTTTTATTTATCTTTTTATCAGAATTAAACTTAATTAATATTGTACTTGCGATTTTTGTTGGTTATTTAGTATTTAAATCAAATTATAGTTCTTTGAAAAAGTATTATAAAAAACATCTTCATGATATCGATGTCATGTTACCTTATTATTTAAAAGGACTAGAAATATTAGTACAACATTATACAGTTCCGGTAGCCATTGCCAAATCGATAGATGATGCACCTGAGATTTTTAAACCAGGATTAAGAGATTTAATTGCTAAAATTGATGCCGGGGATTCTAGTATTGATCCTTATATGGAATTTGCTAATGAATACCCAGTAAGAGATTCTATGAGAATGATGCGTTTATTGTATCGTTTAGGTTTAGGAAGTCAAGAAAGAAAACAAGAAAGATTATTAATGTTTTCGAGAACGGTTTCTAGTTTACAAAATAAAGCAAGAGAGCAAAAATATAAAGAAAGATTAGGACATATGGAAGGACAAACTATGGTTATGTTAATTGCAACTGGTGCTGGTGTTATGGTATTAATCTTAATTTCAATGATTTATATGTTTGCTAATATGTAAATGAAAAAATGGTAAATAAATCTTTTTAAGAGAAGGAAAAAAGGAATTTTCATATGGAAAATGAAAAATTCCTTTTTCTTTTGTTTGAAATTAGGAAAATGGGTGATTTTAAGATTTTTTTCTAATATTTGAAATATAGTAAATGAAAAGTATAATGAAGAAGAAAAATCCATGCTAAAAAAATTGGATAGTAGAATTGACGATACTTTTCTGATAGAATATAGAAAAATGGAATCAATCAAAAAGTTTCCCGTGGGAAACCTTTTTAATAATAATAAGGATTGTAGTAATAATAATTATTAGAATAATTATATGGATAGTAATAAGGTTGTTGATAATAGTAAGGCGTTGGATAGTAATTTGGTCTATTATTGTTACCAATTGCATATCCTGCAACACCACCTAATAATAATGGAGCAATAAATCCGCCTCCAATGAATCTTTGATCATTATTATTTACACCACGATACATATTTCTGTTATATTGTGGTATATTATAATTGTATGGATACATAAAATCACCTCTTAATCATATTTTATGTATCAGAAAGGAAAGAGTGAAAATGAGTGATAAATTAAAAGAATTAGCAGATTCTATCGTCAATTATTCCATTCATGTAGAAAAGAATGAAAAAGTTTTAATTACAACACAATCTTTAGAAACAAGAGAATTTGTATCTTACTTAATTGAAGCAATTTATAAAAGTGGTGGAGTACCTTGTTTAAAAATTAATGATCCTTTACTAGGTGCTCAATTATCAGAAGGAAATAACGAAGCTAGAATTGATTTATTAAAGACTATTCAAGAAAATGAAGTAGAATTATTCGATTCCTTTATCAATATTCGTTATTCTATGAATGATTATGAAACCAAAAATGTACCTGGGGAGATGGCTAAGAAATTAAGTCAAGCGCTTCTTCCATCTTCTGATGTTAGAGTTAATCAAAGAAAATGGGTACTTTTAAATTATCCTTCTTTATTAGATAGTTATAAGGCAGGAATGAGTAGTCGTGAATTTAGTCATTTTGCATTAGATGTTATGACTGTTAACTATCAACAAATGGGACAGTTAATTAAACCACTGAAAACATTAATGGATAAAACTGATAAAGTTAGAATTGTATCTCCTGGTACTGATTTAACTTTTAGTATTAAAGGTATGGGTAGTATTCCTTGCGTAGGAGAAATGAATATTCCTGATGGGGAACTTTATAGTGCACCCGTTAAAAATAGTGTCAATGGTACGATTACATATAATACGCCAAGTCCTTATCAAGGTAGAGTTTTTAATCATGTATCATTGGAATTTAAAGATGGTAAAATTGTGAAAGCAACATGTGATGAAGATAATGAAAAATTAAATGAAATTTTTAATACCGATGAAGGAGCTCGTTATGTTGGAGAATTTTCTTTAGGATTTAATCCTAAAATTTTATATCCAATGGGTGATATTTTATACGATGAAAAGATATTAGGAAGCCTACATTTTACACCAGGACAGGCATATAAAGATTGCTACAACGGAAATGATTCCGGAATTCATTGGGATATGGTATTAATTCAAAGAAAAGATTATGGTGGGGGAGAAATTTACTTTGATGATGTACTAATTCGTAAAGATGGTATGTTTGTGTTAGAAGAATTAAAACCACTAAATTTTGATTATAAGGGATAAGTCCAAGATACATTGGACTTTTTTTCATCTTTATGATATAATAAGCGAAATTTAGAGGGTTACTATGGAAGAAAAAGAATCTATGATGGAAAAAAATTTCAATTTATTAGTAAATACTTATTCTTCGATATCGATGGATACAGAAGATATTGCTAGATTATCTACATTTACCAGTTTATCAAAATTGGATGTCATGTTTTCTAATTTATCATTATTGAGTTTTTTCGTTTTACATATTATCAAATCGAAAAAGATGTATGCCTTAGTAAAAAATAAGAAAAAATATCATTTTCAAAGATTATCTGATGTTATCAATTACAGTGTAGATAAAAAGATATTATTGAATTTTAAAAAAAGACATTCTGAGGATATGGTAAGATCTTTACGATTAGCCTGTTCTCCAGATTTATTAAATGCTTGTTTGATTGTAGCTGTTACGAATAATGATTTATCATTACTCATTGAATATGAAAAAAATCATCATTCTTATATTATTGATTATGCCAATAATTTAGTGATGACCAAAGAAAATTATCAAGAACTTTATCAAATGAAAGAAGTAAGTAGAATCGATCAAGCTACCCTATATAAGATTAACTATCTTTCAACAGAGGGTTATTTTAAAATTTTAAATCCTTTCTATGTTTTATTGTTTCCTAATGAAATATTAAAAGATATCAGTAAGATAGAAAAATGGTTTGTAAACAAGTTTGATACTTTGGGTGTTCACTTTAATAATTATTTTTGGCTTGGTAATAATTGTGATAATTTATTTTTAATGGATGAAGATTTTCAAGTAGAGAAAATTAGTTCTATTTATCATGAAATAAGAGAATTTACCATGAATCCTAATCTTCCTAATAATCACATATCCTTTGATGAAAAAACGCAGAAATACATCTATCATAAAAGAAATGAAAATGTCACTTTTGAATTGTTATCAGATTCTATAGAAAATCCTGAAATAAAAGAAGAGTTATTATCATCCGATCGATATGGAAACTGTCATGAAAACAGTACTGGTTTAATGTTTGGTTTTGATACTTGTTCTAAAAAATGGTTAGTAAATGGGAAAATAAAAATTAATGAAAAAGATTATTTTCATCATACTTGGGTAGAATTTGAGGAGCAAGGAGAAATACTAGTAATTGATTACAATAGTAACATCATTTTAAGAAAAGAAGATTATGATCGATTAACAGGAGCAAGAGAAATCAATAGAACAGATGTAGATACATTAGAATCATTAATTCATTTGCTAGATGATTTTGATTTATCTATCCCTTCAGGTATTTTTGGTTATTTTTCTCAAGAGTTAAAACGCGATTTAGAAAAGAATAAATTTTTAATGAAACAAAAAGAAACAGAGTAGATTATTCTGTTTCTTTTACTAAGCGGAATAAATTAATACTTGGTCGATCAAACCATCTAAACTCATACATACTAGTTCCTAAACCACCAGATACATATAACTTTGTATTTCCTAGACTATATTCTTCGTTAGAATATTTTCTTCCTTCTTCTACTTTTAGAATCGATCCAATTCCAGGAAGTCTAATCTGTCCATTATGAGAATGTCCTGCTAATGCTAAATTGACGGAATATTTATATAGAATATTATCAATGATATCAGGTTCATGTAATAAAGAAATGGTATATAAATTATCCATTTCGGAATAACTAAATGCTAAGTCTATATCACAGTCATTCTCTAGGATACTACCAACACCTGTTAATAAAATGGGAATATTTCCTTTATAATAAATAAGTTCATAACTATTATTTAAAATTTTAAATTTTGTTTCCTGAAATACCCGATTAAAATAATCAGTGTCATAATCATGGTTTCCTTTAATTGCATATAGACCGGTTGTTGCTTCTATTTTATTTAAGTGTTCAGTAAGGCTAGTTAATTCCTTGGCGGTAGGTGTTTTTTGACTATCAACTAAATCTCCTGTAAATACCACTATATCTGGTTTTAATTGATTGATTTTATTTACTATTTTTTCGACTTCTTTTTCTTTGATGGTTGTTAAATAATGTAAATCCGAAAATTGAACGATTTTAAATCCATGAAACGATTCTGGTAACTGTTTACTTTCTACTTTATATTCTCTTACTATTAATCCTTTGGTACCTATAAAATGCATATATAAAAGTAATAAAATAAAAATAGTAACTATGGTAAAGAATATTTTTAGAAAAATCCCAATTCTTCTATGCAGTTTTTCTTGCCTTTCTTCCTTTTCCATAGTTTCTTCTAATTCTTGATTTTTTTCACTACGACTCATCATAAAATAATCATTGCTCCTAAAATAGAAACGATGGTAAGCACAGTATTATGAAATATGTGCATCATCATAGAAGTGTAAATATTATCTGTTTTGGCATACATATAACCAAAGGCAATTCCTAAAGAACTATAAGGAATGATGTAAAATAAATCCCAATAACTATTTAGACTTAACACAACATGTAATCCCCCAAAGATGAAACCAGACATTAGTACAAATAAAGTTTTATTTTCAAAAATATCTCGGAAAGATTTTCGAAAAGTCAATTCCTCGATGATTGGAGCTAATATTCCTACTGTAATGATTGATAAAAAACTAGAAGAATGAATGAGTTCTTGAACACCTTCTTCATTTCCTGCTTGGGCTTGGGTAATAAATAAAGAAATAATAATATTTGATATCATCATCACTACTAAACCAATTAACCAATACTTAATTCCACTATCTAATATTTGATAAAGATTTCCTTTTAACTTTTTAAAATCTTCCTTTAAAGTTTTTCGATATAAAAATATTAAAATGAGTAGTAATATGGAATCTGAAAACATCGTTAAAAAGAGTTGTTGAATATTGGTGATATTATTGATATCTAGTTTCCATAGAAAGATTGGAATAAATTGGAGTAAGGAAGAAAAGAAAAATAATAGCAGTACCAATCCTGTTTTTAAAATATTTTTGGCAAAGGTTTCCATTTGATCATCTTCTTTCTAACTTAATCTTATCATAAGTTTTAGAAAAACTCTTCTTTTTTTCATAAAATCTTCAATTTTTCTATGTAAATTTGAATTTCTGTGTTATAATCTAGTTACAACGAGTGGGAAACCACTCGGTTTTGTTTGATTAAGGAGGAATCATGAAAGAAAAAATAATAGGAGCAATTGGAGATAAATTAGAAAATTTAGGTGTCTTTGTTGATGATATTACTTATGGCAAAGTGGATGGTGAAAATACTCTCACAATCGTTTTAGATAGTAAAGAAATAATTCCACTTGACAAAGTGGTAATGGCAACAAGAATCATGAATCCAATTCTAGATAAACTAGATTTGATTCCAGAAAGTTATACATTGGATGTATATGCAAAAGAAAAAGGAGATGTAGAATAATGAATGGGAAAGAATTTATCAAGGCTGTTGACTTGGTAGAAAAGGAAAAAGGCATTGATCGTGAAATTATTTTTGAAGCTATGGAAAATGCTTTAATGGCTGCTTATAAAAGAAATACCGGAATTCAAAATTCAAAAGTCATGATTAATAAAGAAACAGGAGATATTAAGGTTTATTCTTATTTAACTGTTGTTGAGGATGAAAAAGAGGATGATTTTGAATCTGATGGAATTGATTTAGATACGGAAATTAGTTTAACAGATGCCAGAAAAATCAATAAATCTTTAAATGTAGGAGATACGATTGATACCGAAGTTACTCCAAAAGACTTTGGTAGAGTAGCAACTTCTACTGCAAAACAAGTATTAATTCAAAAAATTCGTGAAGCAGAAAGAAATAGTATTTTAAATGAACTTGGAGATAAACAAGATGAATTATTAATTGGAACGGTAGAATTAGAAGATACTGATAATTATTATATTAATTTAGGAAGAAGCAATGGTATTTTACCTAAGAAAGAATGCATTCCTGGAGAAAAAATAGAGATGGGATCTCAAATTAAAGTTTACGTTAGTAAAGTAGACTCTAATAGTAAAGGATTATTAATTTTACTTTCTAGAACTCATTATGGTTTTGTGAAAAGATTATTTGAATTAGAAATTCCAGAAATTAATGATGGTTCTGTTTTAGTATATAGTGTTGCTAGAGATGCTGGTTCTAGAAGTAAGGTAGCTGTATATTCAGAAAAATCTAATATTGATCCAATAGGTGCTTGTATTGGAGAAAAAGGTAGCAGAATTGGCAATATTTTAAAAGAATTACATGGCGAAAAGATTGATATTGTGAAATATGATAAAGATCCAGCAATCTTTATTGAAAATGCACTTGCGCCTGCTAAAGATTTAAAAGTATTAATTATGGATCCTAAAAAACAAGAAGCTTTAGTCATTGCCGATGGAGATAATTTTTCTTTAGCAATTGGTAAAAAAGGAATGAATGCCAAATTAGCTTCTCGTTTAACGAAATATAAAATCGATATTAAGAATAGTAATCAAGCAAGTGAGTTAGGTATTACTTTTAGGGATGAATAATATGAAAGTAAAAAAAATACCAATGAGAATGTGCTCAGTAACGAGAGAGAGGTTCCCTAAAATAGAATTACTGAGAGTCGTAAAAACTCCTGAGGGAGAAGTAAAAGTAGATCTAACAGGTAAATTAAATGGACATGGAGCATATATTAAAAAAGATTTGAGTATTTTAGAAAAGGCTAAAAAGACGAAAGCATTATCTAGAGCCTTAGAAATAGAAATACCAGAATCTGTTTATCAAGAGATAGAAGAAATTGTGAATCAAGAAACCAAATAGTTCCATGGAAAAGGTTTGATTAATAAAAGGAGGGTGATATTTATGATGAGTGTGTTAGAGTATGCAGAAGATGTCAATAAATCTATCGAAGAAATATTTGAATTATGTAAAAAATTAGGAATTTCTGTATCAAATGAAGATGATTTATTAAATCAAGATGATATTACAGAATTAGATAATGAAATTCAAAATAGTGAAGATTCTACAGATGATTCTATGGATAATTATGATGATGACGAATTTTTTGAAAAGGTAGAATCTCTTGCTGCTAATACCAAAATGGTAGAAGAAAAACAAAAAACCAAAATTAAGCCAAAAAAACAATCTCAAAATGAAGACCAAGATAATTTCTTAAAAGATAAAAAAGAAATTTATAAGCATCGTGAAAAATTGATGACAAATGAATTAAAAACGGATGATAATGTTGTATTATATAAAGAAAATATGACAGTAAAAGAATTAGCAGATAACATGGGTGTTGCTGCCAGTGAATTAATTAAAAAATTAATGGATCTTGGTATTATGACCACTTTAAATAATTCTTTAAGTTTTGAGGTTGCTGAAATTTTAGTTGCTGATTATGAAAAGACTTTAAAGAAGGAAGAATCTGCTGATATCTCTAATTTTGAAAATTTTGAGATTATTGATGATGAAAAAGATTTACAGGAAAGACCTCCCGTTGTTACGATTATGGGACATGTCGATCATGGTAAAACTTCTTTATTAGATGCCATTCGTGATGCCAATGTAGTAAGTGGAGAAGCTGGTGGTATTACGCAAGCAATTGGTGCTTATCAAGTAGAAGTAAATGGTAAGAAGATTACGTTTATCGATACACCAGGTCATGAAGCATTCACAGAAATGAGAGCAAGAGGTGCTAGTGTTACTGATATCGTTATTATTATTGTAGCAGCAGATGATGGAGTAATGCCTCAAACGAAAGAAGCAATTGATCATGCCAAAGCTGCTGGCGTTCCTATTATTGTTGCTATTAATAAAATAGATAAACCGGATGCCAATCCAGATCGTGTATTAACAGAATTAGTAGAATATGGAATCACACCAGAAGAATGGGGTGGAGATACGATTGTTTCTAAAATCTCTGCTAAAACACAGGAAGGAATTCCTGAGTTATTGGAAAATATTTTATTAGTTAGTGAAATGGCCGAATTAAAAGCAAATCCTCATCGTTATGCAACTGGTGCTGTTATTGAATCTAGATTAGATAAACAAATTGGTAGTGTTGCTACCTTATTAATTCAAAATGGTACTCTTCGTTTAGGGGATCCTATTGTTGTAGGAACTAGTTTTGGTAAAATCCGTACTCTAAAAAATGATTGCGGACAGGATATTGTAGAAGCCCTACCTTCTACACCAGTTGAAATTACAGGATTAAATGAACCTCCTCAAGCAGGAGATAAGTTTATGGCTTTTGAAACAGAAAAACAAGCAAGAAGCATTGCTGAAGAAAGAATTTTGAGAAGTCGTGAAAAAGATACCAATCGTTCGGGAATGACTTTAGATGATTTATTTGGACGTATTCAAGAAGGTATTCGTGAAATCAATGTAATTTTAAAAACAGATGTCAATGGTAGTTGTGAAGCAGTAAGAAAGTCACTTGAAAAGATTGAAGTAGAAGATGTTCGTGTTAAGGTCATTCGTAGTGGTGTTGGTACGATTACAGAAAGTGATGTTACTTTAGCTAAAGCAAGTGATGCTATTATTATCGGTTTTAATGTAAGACCTAGTGCTAAAACGGTAGAAATTGCTAAGGAAAATGGTATTGAAATTAGACTTTATGATATTATTTATAAAGTAGTTGAAGATATGGAAGCAGCTATGACAGGAATGTTAGATCCAATCTATGAGGAAAAAGTAAATGGAAGTCTAGAAATTAGACAAATCTTTAAATTCTCTAAAGTGGGTAATATTGCTGGATGTCATGTTTTAGATGGTGTAATTAAAGCAAATAGTAATGCCAGACTAATTCGTGATGGAGTAGTTGTTTATACTGGTAAAATTAATTCAATCCAAAGAGAAAAAGATCAAGTGAAAGAAGTATCCAAAGGTATGGATTGTGGAGTTACTTTAGAAAACTATCAGGATATTAAAGAAAACGATATTATTGAATCTTATGAATTAGTAGAAATTAAGAGATAGGTGATAATATGAGCGTTAAAATAGAACGACTAAATGATCAATTTCAAAAAGAAATCAGTATGATTTTACAGACAGAAATTAAAGATCGTGATATCCATTTTGTAACCATTACTGGATGTGATATCACAAGTGATCTTAGTTTCTGTAAAGTATATTTTACAGTGTTAGATGATAGCAAAAAGGAAAGTACTTTAGAAGCCTTAAAAGGAGCATCTTCCTTTATTCGAGGACAATTAAGTCAAAGAGTAGAGATTAGACATACTCCAGAATTAAGATTTATTTATGATGAATCCATTGCTTATGGAAATAAAATAGAAAAAATTATCGAAAAAATAAATGAAGAAGAATAACATGAATCAGGGAGGTTTTAAAATGTTGGATATCGAAAAATTAGATAATGAATTATATGGTGCTTGTTATAGAATACCTAAAAAAGAAAATGCAGAAGAGATTTGGAATAAAATTAAAAATAATAAAGAAATATTAAGAGAAGCAGTTAAAGTCATAAGAAATAAATGGAATAATGGTGATCTTGTAAAGGGATTAACTATTTGTGAAGCCATGTTAATTGATTACGGTAATGTTGATCAGATTGCTTACAATCAATTAATTCAAGCTATTTATACAAATTCTGATATTGCCAGAATAGTTCTAGATGGTGCAAGTAATGGTGGCTTTTCTTATTTACTTATGAGTTTATGGAATCATAATATAAAATTAACAGAAGAACAAAAAGCTTTTGCTGTTGATGAGGCAATGAATAAGATTGGAACAATAAAATCTCAAAAAGCAAAGAAAGAATATATTAAAAAATTAGAAGAACAAGGAATTACAAACGATATCACTACTATGATTGATATAGATGGTTATATTAACCCAATTGGCGCAAAATCTAAAAATGTATATTTTTATGATACATTGAATATGTTAGATACTACTCAAGCTCATGGAACAGGAGAATTTGATATTAGATACCAAATCTTAAGAAATCCAAATTGGACAGTTGAAGAAAAACAAAAATTGATTATGGATTTTTGGGCTGATGATGAAACTTATGATGAAACATTAGAGCAATGGGAATGGGGAGTAGCTAATGATTCTGCCAATTATAAAGGTGAAGTATTACCACAATTTGATAAATTTGAGATGTATGAGTATTCTTATGAAGAATTATTACAATTCTATGGTGATAAAAAGACTACTGATAGAATTTGGGAAGAAATCCAATTTTGTAAACAAATGCATCAATTAAGACCTCAGCAATGGGAATTAGAATCTAGTAAAATAAAACAATTAGTTTAATGAATATAAAAGTGTCAAATGGTTGTTAATTGACACTTTTTCTTTTTTTACAACATTCATTTATGCTATGATAGTAATGGTGATTGTATGGAATTTTTCATTTGGCTTGCTATCTTACCAAGTATTATGATTGCTTTTATTATCAATAGGGCAGATCAAAAAGAAAAAGAACCAAAAATAGAATTGGTAAAAGCTTTTTCGATGGGATTTTTATCAGTTGTTTTGACTTTACTTCTTTCGTCTTTGCTAGGAATTAACCATATCCGAGTTCGTACAAATCATATAGTAGAAGTAGCACTCTATAGTTTTTTTGCCATTGCTTTCATTGAAGAATTTTGTAAATGGATTTGTGCTCATCTTTTTTTAAGAAAAAATAAAAACTTTAATTATTTATTTGATGGTATTCTTTACGTTACTTTGGTCTCACTTGGGTTTGCAACCATTGAAAATATTTTGTATACATTACAAGGTGGATTGACAACCGTAATTGTACGTGCGATTACGACAGTTCCTGCCCATGCCTTTTTTGGAATTGCTAGTGGTTATTATTATTCATTATCTAAAAAAGAAAAAGTGGAAAATCATAGTAAAAAATCGACTCAATATTTAGTAATTAGTTTTGTATTACCATTTCTACTACATGGTTTTTATGATTTTTGTTTACTAACCGAAAATATGATTTTGTTTACCATCTATTTAATTTTTATTGTTTCTTTATATAGTATTTCTACTTATCAAGTCAAGAAATTTATGGCTATGGACTCTCCCTTTATTAAAAAAAGAAAACAAAATAAATAGGCAAAAAGAGGATTCATGAATTCTTCTTTTTTTTCATATCTTTTAGTGGTGATTCTATGACTAATTTTGTTTTAGAAATGATCGGACAATTTGGTTATTTAGGAATGTTTTTTTCGATGATTTTAGAAGCCGTTATCATTATTATTCCAAGTGAATTAATTTTAGCAACAGGAGGTATTTTAGCAAGTCAAGGAATATTTTCTTTTTGGGGTGCTTTTTTCATTGGTCTTTTGGGAAGTGTGTTTTGTGCTGTTATTATTTATGGAATGGGTTACTTTGGGGGAAGACCTTTTGTTGAAAAATATGGAAAGTATTTTTTTATGAAACAAGAAGATATTGAAAAAGCAGATGTTTGGTTTCAAAAATATGGAATGTTAGCTGCTTTTATTGGTAGAAATTTTCCCATTATTAGAACTTTTATTTCATTACCGATTGGGATGACTAGATTAAGTTTTACTAAGTTTTTTCTCTATACAACATTAGGAAGTATTCCTTGGACTTTTGCTTTTGTATATGTTGGTTATTCTTTAGGCAATAATTGGGTACTTCTTTCTCATTATACTGCTAGGTTAAAAGTTCCTATTTTTATTTTATTAGGATTATTAATTATTCGGTGGATTTATCAAAAAATTAGAAGTTGCTACAAAAATAAAATGGTATTATAATTAGATTAGATTGGAGGTTTTTGGATGAAGATAAAAGATTTATTTAATTTAGAACAAGCAATTCATCATAAAAATATAGAACTACGAGATAAAAAACAAGAATTAGAAAAATTACAAAAGGAAGCAGAAGAATTAAAATTAATGATTCAACTAAATCAACAGGAAAATAATACAGATATGATTGATATTAGTAATGTGAAGGTAGCTAATTACTATGGTAAAATATGTTTTGTATTAGAAGAGGAAAGAAAAGCATTTACAGGCGACACATTGTGGTATAGTAAAGATCTTTTTTCTGGAAAAGAGTTATTTTGGAAATATAAACATCCTACTTTCATGGGCGAAGATTATATTTATATGGTTGATGATGGGAAAAGAGAGGAAGTATCTATTATGGGGCCCATCGAAGCAATTTGTCCAGAAGTAAACTGTTACTTTGATAGGAAAGTACCAAAACTTTTATTACAGAAATTATATTATGAAATGAATCATATTGATGAAAAGATACTTGAAAAAGCAATCGTATAGAAACTGACTAATGAAAAAATACTAACGATATTTTTAAATCAAATTCAGGCTTAAAAAATCACTTGTAGCAAAGGATGGTAATTATGGACAATGATATTAAAAAATTAGAAAGTAGTTGTGAAAAGAGTAAAGAAATTTTACCTAAAATAATTTGCCACGATGGTTTTAGTGGAGGATGTAATGAATTGGCAGAAGATGTGAATTTTAATTCTTCAGAACCTTTCAAATTTATTGATGAAAAAGAAAAAATAGCTTATGGAGGAGCTTACTATTTTGCATTTTCATATAATAATAGTGGTAATTGTGAAATAACAAAAAGATTGCGAAAATAATAAATGATTTGGAAAATAGTTAGATGATATTTCAAGTATATCAGAATTTTCACAAGGAATGCCCGTACAGGTTAATAAAACTGGTAAATATTATTGAAATGAATCATATTGATGAAAAGGTACTTGAAAAAGCAATCGTATAGATTTTTAAAAAAGCAATTTTCTAACCAAAAATGATAAGATAATTGGTGAGAAATGATTGCTTTTTTGGTTGGGGTTTGCTAAACTAATATTATGAGTGTTAAAGTCTTTCAAGAACATTTGGCGCTTTTAAGAGAATATAAGGGGTATACATAATAGGAGGTTTTGATATGCAGGATAGGTATACACCATATATGGATCGTACGCCAGATGAGCAGTACAAAAATTTGATACGTGAGGTATTAGAAAAAGGAATTTGGAGTCCTTCACCAATGGTCGATAAAGATGGAAATGAAATTAGAACGATTGACTATATGGGAGCAACTCCACTACGTTTTAATGTATTAGAAAATGGATTTCCCTTTATTACAGAACGTGATATTTCGGGATTTTGGAAAGCAGGAATCGGAGAACTTTTTGCTTTTATTAATGGTGCTAGAACACAACAAGAGTTAGAAGAGTTTGGATGTAAATGGTGGAAAGCTTGGGTTACCGAAAAGAAATGTGCCAAACGAGGTTTGGAAACAGGCGATTTAGGACCTGGTTCTTATGGTGCTGCTTTTGCTAATTTTCCAACTTTAGATGGAAAAGGATTTAATCAATTTGAAGAAATCACAAAGCAAATGAAAGAAAGACCTGAATTAAAAACACATTTTATTTCTCCTTGGATTCCTCAATATACTATTAGAAATATTGATCATCAACAAAAGGTAGTCGTTGCACCATGTCATGGATGGATTCATTTTAGAATTTTAGATGGCAAACTTAGTATGGTCATGATACAAAGAAGTTGTGATATTTTAGTTGGATGTGTTACCAATTGGGTACAATATTCTGCATTATTATTAGCGATGGCTGATGTTTTAGATTTAGAACCTCGTGAATTTGTCCATATGATTTCTGATGCCCATATTTATGAAAATCAATTACCTTGGGTAGAAGAAATTTTATCCAGAGAAAGTCGTGCTTTTCCAACTTTAAAATTAGTAAAAAAACATGAAAGAATATCTGATTATCGTAAAGATGATTTTGAATTAAGTGATTATCATCCACATGAAAAAATCAAAGATATTCCAGTGGGGATTTAGTTATGATCAGTGAAGAATTAATCAAAAAAATGAATATGGAAATGTTGCAGAATGTAGAAAATGCGAAACAAAATGGAAAGAAAGTTGGTCTTGTACAAGGATCTTGGGATTTATTTCATTTAGGACATTTAAAATATATTTTAGAGGCAAGAAAAAGATGCGATTACTTAATTGTTGCGATGGATAGTGATGAGAAAATCAAAAAACGCAAAGGTAATGATAGACCAATTATCCCAGAAGAAGAAAGATATGAATTTATTCAGTTATTAAATATTGCTGACAGTGTTATTGTGAAAGAAGCAAACGAACCAAAATGGAATTTGATTAAATCAGTAAAACCAGATGTCTTAATTGCTATTAAAGAAAACTATTCGGAAGAACAAATCACGGAGTTGAAAGAATTCTGTAAAGAAGTAGCCATTTTACCTAGACAATCAGAAAGTTCAACATCTGATAAGATTAGAAAAATTATGATTTCCACGAAAGGAAAGCAATTAAAAGGAACTTATGAACAGGTTCTAGCTATGATTGAAGAAATGAAAGCAAGAGTAGGATTTACAGATGATTTGGAAGAACCATTACCAATGTTATTTGAGAATTTAAAAGATTCTACCGATGTTGTTTGTCCAGTTTCTACAGCTTGTTTTTGGAATGGTAAATGGTATTTTGGTGCTAATCATAGTGATTTTAATATTCCAAAATATGATATCATCAACCGTACTGAATTATATTATGCAACTACTGAACATGCTGAGATGAATTTACTAAAAAAACTTGGTGATGTACCAGTATTAAATACTCCTATTTGGACTACTTTGTTTCCTTGTGATAAATGCATGAAAGTTTTAATTGATAAAGGTGTGAAAGAAATCTTTTATTTAGAAGATCATCCAGAAAGAAATTGGAGTAAACGTTCTCATGAACTTGCTTTAAAAAATGGAATTAAAGTTACTCAAATTCATTTAAAAGAAGAAGTTTTAGAAGATAACCAATCAGTAAACTATCCCGATATGGATTCTTTTCAATATATCTATCCACCAAATGCACGCCATCAAGAACAGTTAGATATTATGATGAATTTAGAAGGACAAAATAAAGATCCATTAGATCCTGAAATTATCGAGCAAGAAATTTTATATATGACAGATTACTGGTATATATCACCCAATAGATTTCCTTATGCAGGAGTAGAACAACAGTTTTTAATTATTGCTAGAAATCCTATTTATAAAAAAGAAGATATCACGAAAGAAATGTGGTTAGATTTACAAAATATTGTATTGGATTTATCAGCTAAATATAATATTCCAGGAGGAGCATTATGTTTTAGATTTGGTGATCCCGCTCTTTCAGGCGCTTCCTTAAAACGTTTACATGCCCATTTGATCCAACCAAAAGAAGAAAATCAAACTAAATTTACAATTGGTGGACATAAAATGTTAAAGAAAGGTTTAGTTTTAAAATATTTTCAAAAATAATAGAGAAGTACTTACAAAAATGTAGGTACTTTTTTCTTAAAAATTTCGCTTTTGCTTTTAATATTTTTACTTCTGTACTATAATAATAAAAGGTGAAGATATGAAGGAACTCATAGATACATTTGTTACACATTCAACAGAAATTTTAATGGGACTAGGACCAATTGCTGGAGTCATTCTAATCATTTTAGAATCCATTCTTCCGATGTTGCCTTTATCTGTTTTTATTACTTTAAACATGATTAGTTTTGGATCTTTTTTTGGTTTTTTCATTTCTTGGCTTTCTACCATTGTAGGTTGTATGTTGTCTTTTACTTTATTTCGTCATTTTTTTCAGCAAAAATTAGAGCGATTTATTAAGAAAAGAGATCAACAAAAATTATCAAATATTATGAAAACAATTTCGAATATCAATTTTAGTAATTTAGTTATTTTAATTGCCATTCCTTTTTCTCCTGCTTTTTTTATTAATATCGCAGCTGGACTTTCCAAAATTAAAGTAGAGAAATTCTTTTTAGCAATCATCATTGGAAAAATGGTTATGGTTTATTTTTGGGGATATATTGGGACAACCTTACTAGAAAGTTTAACCGATATTACCGTATTATTTAAAATAGCCGGATTGTTAGTAATTGCCTTTTTTATCTCAAAAATGGTAGAAAAGAAATTAAAAGTAAAATAATAGAATATAATAGTAGAGGTGTATTATGGAATATGTAGTGATTGTGTTATTAGTAATTATTTTGGTGCTATTAATCATTAGTTTCTTTCGTAAACAAGATAATAGTGATATGACTGAGAGATTAGGTAGATTTGAAGTTAGTATTACGAAAGAAATGAATCAGGATTTTACGAATTTAAATGATAAAATGGAACAACGTTTAAATGCCATTAATGATAAAGTTAATGAAAGATTAGATCAAAATTTTGAAAAAACAAATAAAACGTTTACTTCTGTTTTAGAAAGACTTAGTAAAATTGATGAAGCTCAAAAGAAAATTGAAAACTTATCTAGTGACATTGTATCTTTACAAAGTATTCTAACCGATAAAAAATCTCGTGGTATTTATGGAGAAGTGAATTTAAAACATATTCTAGAAAATGTCTTTGGAGTAAATGATAAAATTTATCAATTACAGCATACTTTATCGAATACCACAATAGCAGATTGTGTCTTATATGCACCAGAACCATTAGGTACGATTGTGATTGACTCTAAGTTTCCTCTTGAAAATTACCAACATATGGTAGATAAGAAAATTTCTTCTACCGAAAGAATGGTTCACGAGAAACAATTTAAAATCGATGTCAAAAAACATATTGATGCTATTAGCAGTAAATATATTATTCCTGGTGAAACATCAGATCAAGCGATTATGTTTTTACCTGCGGAAGCAATCTTTGCTGAGATTAATGCCTATCATTCTGATATTTTGGATTATGCTTATCGTAAAAAAGTATGGATTTGTTCTCCAACGACTTTAATTTCTACTTTAAGTGTTATTCAAATGATTATTAAAAATATTGAAAGAGATCAATATACATCGATTATTCATGAAGAATTAAATAAGCTAGGAATGGAATTTTCTCGTTATAAAGAGCGATGGGATAAACTTGCTAAAAGTATCCAAACCGTTAATAAGGATGTGGAAAACGTCTATGTAACTACCGAAAAGATATCTAAGAAATTTGATATGATTAATCAAGTAGAAGTTGCCAAATTAGGAGATGATCATTCTGAAAAAAATACTACAAGTAGTGAATAGTTTGTTGTTTGTCTTTTTGATTTGCTTTATGGTATACAATTTGATTAGTGCTCAAGAAATAAAATTGACTTGTTTATTAACTACACTTTGCATTTTTCCGCTAAGTATGGTACCATATCTATTAGATAAGATAAAAGTATACCATATGAACGAACTATTCATCTTTTTGTATTATTTATTTTTATTGATAGCACTAGTAATGGGTTGCTTGTTAGATTTTTATTCAAAAGTTTGGTGGTTTGATTTATTTGTACATTTTACATCTGGTGTTTTTACAGGTATCGTTGCTTTTATCTTGTTACAAAAAAATAAATTAATTAGTAGAAAATATAAATGGATTGGCTTTCTATTTATGATAATGACTACTATCGGAGTAGCAGCTTGTTGGGAATATTTTGAATTTATCTGTGATAATATTTTTCAAGGAGATGCACAAAAAGTGATGGCTTCGGGTGTTACAGATACGATGACCGATATGTTAATTGCTACTTTAGGTGGTTTTTTATCTTCTTGTTATTATTTATATGATCTAATGAAAAAGAATAAGTAGGAGTATATTATGAAAAAGGAAAAGAATGTTGTTCAAAATAAAAAATCAAAGAAAGTAGTAAAAAGAAATTGGAATCAAATTTTACTGATTACGTTATTAATTTTATTAGCCTTAGAAATCATTTTGATTCCTTGCTTGGTTTATGCAGAAGTAAAGAGATTATTACCAATTGTCTTCTTCTTAATCTTACCAACCTTATTTGGAATTGTTGTGTTGTTATTAAGTCGTAATTGTACAAGTGATTTTGAAAGAAAAAAAGAACGTTTATTAGAAAAGATGTAAAGTGTTTTTAAACACTTTTTTTATTTCTATAATGTTTCTTCCGTATAAAAAGTCTAAAAAAATTAATAATATAAATGACTACTCATTAATACAATAAATTAGGTGGTAATATGGTTCGTAGTTTTTTCTTTTTAGTGGGCTTTGGACTTATGGTTATTGGCTTTACTTATATCATCACCTACATGAATTTAATGAGTATGGGATATAGTTTTTTAGATTATACTAAATTTATTTTTAGTAGAATTGAATGTCTATTTTCCATTTTAGGGTTTTTCATAGTATCTATTATCATTTTTACGAAGGGAAGCGAAAAAGTTGATTTACATATATGACATTTTACTGAATTTTTGTGATTGTGAAGTGGTTTATGATTTCTATGAATGGCAACCAAATGATACCATTGAAAATATTAAAAGAATTAAATTAATTCATGTAGAAAGAGAAACATTTGACCATTTACTATGTTATGATGGTACGATAGATTGCGAATTTTTATTAAAAATTTATCGTACTTGTGAAGTATATACGAGTAAAAAAGTAAAAATTATGGATTATTGTTGTTTATTTTCAGATGGTGAACGTGCTTTAGCTATTGAATTTAATCAAGAAGGAAAACCAATCTATAAAAGTAAATTATTAATTGATGAAGAAGAAGAAATTGCGGTTCTTGCCAGTAATTTAGAATTTTATACGTTAGATTATCAGATCAAAGATAAAGTGTTAGAAAATCGTTTTTTTACTCGTAATGAAATTTTAATTCGTAAGTATTTAATGAAAGAAGTAGAAGACAGTTATCGTAAAAAAAATTATGGAAAACTTTGTTTTCTTTACGAAGAATATTTTGATAAACAAAGTACTTCTTACAAACAAATGGAAAAGGATTTATTAGATAGTATGCAAACAACTATTGATCAAAAACATATTGGCATGTATCAACTTTTAAAATTAACCAATAAAAAAAAGCAAGTATAGATTAATAATCAATCTTCATACTTGCCTTTACTTTTTTCATGGTTTCTATTGCTCGATTTCTAGCTTCTTTGCTACCTTCTTCTAACATTTCTTTTACTTCATCTAAGTGTTCTTCATAATATTTTCTTTTTTCTCTAATTGGTGTTAGGAATTCTTCTATTTTGTCAATTAATTCTTTTTTACATGCGACACATCCACGAGTACCATTTTTGCATTCCTTGCAAACGGTTTCTAAATTAGGATTATTGATTAATTTATGGTAGTAGTATACCATACAGATATCGGGATTTGCAGGATCGTCTTTTTTAATTTTACTAGGATCGGTAACAGCATTCATAATTTTTTCTTTAACGACTTCTTGGGAATCATTTAGATAAAGAGCATTTCCTAAACTTTTTCCCATTTTTTCTTTGCCATCTAAACCTTTAATTCGTGGAGTAGGACTTAATAAGTGTTCTGGCTCTTGTAAAGTTACTCCATAAATAGAATTAAATTTACGAACGATTTCGCGGCATTGTTCAATTAATGGTAATTGATCTTCACCAACGGGAACTAAAGTACCACCAAGGGCAGTAATATCTGCTGCTTGACTAACTGGATAACCAACAAATCCATAGGTAACACTTTCACCATCATTACCAAATAAGGCTTTCTTTTGAGCAATTTCTGTTTTTACAGTAGGATTACGATAAAGTCTAGCCATTGTTACTAAGTTAGAATAAAAAACCGTTAGTTCAGCAATTTCAGGAATTTTAGATTGAATAAATAAATGTGCTTTTTTAGGATCAATTCCAACGGATAACAAATCTAAAGTAAGTTCATACACATTTTTTCTTACTTTTTGTGGATCTTGAAAATTATCTGTTAATGCTTGCACATCGGCAATTTCAAAAAAACATTCATATTCATCTTGAAGTTTTACCCAATTACGAGTAGCACCAAAATAATGACCAAAGTGTAAGTTTCCTGTTGGACGAATTCCTGTTAAAATCGTTTTTTTCATGTTATCACTTCCTGGTATCATTTTAGCATAATTTTTAAAAAAATAGTACTATTCCTATTAATTTCTGTATAAAAATGCATTTTTTGGTAATGCTATTACTAGAGGAGGGAAAAATATGAAAAAATTTCAAAAAATTTTCTTAAGTATCGCTTTTATCTTTTTATTAGTTGGTTGTGGTAATATGATGAATACGCCAACTAAGAAAGTAGAAGAGTTTCTCAGTAAGTATCAGACTCAAGATAAAGAAGTATTAGATCAATTAGATGATGTAATTCAAGATGCTGGTACTATGGTGGATGATCAAAAAGAAGAATATCGTGATTTGATGAAGAAACAATATCAAAATTTAAGTTATAAGATTAAAGATGAGAAAGAAGATGGCGATACTGCCATTGTTGAAGTAGAAGTGGAAGTATATGATTATGGAAACGCCATTAGTAATGCTGAAACTTATCTAATCACTAATCGTGAGGAATTCTTAGCAGAAGACCAAGAAACGATTGATTCTAAGAAATTTTTAGATTATAAAATCAAACAGATGAAAGATGTAAAAGATAAAGTAAAATATACGATTAATTTTACACTTACAAAAAAAGATGATGAATGGAAATTAGATGATATTAGCGATATTGATAGACAAAAATTACATGGATTATATTATTAGAAAATGAATCTTAGATTTGTTTTCTTTTTTTATGATTTCAAAATATTTAATAACAAATAAAATGGTGTGGAATTTAGTATGAATAAAACAATCAATTGACATTTTTGTGATTTATTTTATAATAAAAAATGAAGGAGTAAAGATAAATATGATTAAAAAATTAGTAGTTATACTTTTCATGTTAGTTGTAGTAAGCGGTTGTAATAGTGAAATAAAAAAGATTGACCAAAATTATGATATTGAAACGGAAGAAAAAAATACTTGTTTTGGTGATACCAAAGAATATTATAAAGATGGAGAACAAACAATTTACTTATATTGCTTAAATCAAATTAATGTGTATGATGATAATAACAAAATATCGTTAAAAGACTATATTCAGAAAAATAATTTAACTATTGATGAAGCTATTTATCACTTAGTTTCTAAATTAAATTTAGAAGAAACTTTATGGGATGGTGGAACCAAAATATATCGTGATACTCAGGATGAAAAAACTACTAATAATGGTTTAACGGTAATTCAATGTCACACGTTAGAAAATAATCAAGATATTTATATTGGACCAAATAGTATGCAAAAAAATGATCAGTTTTGTAAATAAATTTTTATGAGGTAAGAAATTATCTTTATAATAAATAATATTTTTTCTTTTACTTTTAAGTGATGTTATCATATGAAATTTCATATATAGAGCAAATTTATCAAAAAATTTGCTTTTTTTAATAAAATTATGGAACTTTTTATGAAAAATATGGGATTATTATATTGTAGGTGATCAATATGGCTAGTCAATTAAACCTATACAAATTTAATGATATCTATGATAAAACATATTCAGATATACTTAAATATGTAATTATTAAATGTCATAATATTGATGATACCAAAGATATTATGCAAGAAATATATCTAGAATTATGGAATATTCTAAATAAAAAGGAATTATTAGATATTAACATCAAAAGTTATCTAATAGGTATAGCAAATCATAAAATCAAAAAACATTATACTTTGTTACAAAAAATAAAAACGGTATCATTATTTGAAAAAAATGATAAAGATATCGAATTAATTGATACTTTAGAAGATGACTTAGATATGAATCATATTATCATTGAGCAGGATAATTGGGATACTATTTGGAAATATATTAAGAAGAAAAAGAATCAAGATATTCCTAAAGTATTTTATTTATATTATGTATGGGATTGTACAATCAAAGAAATTGCTAATCTGTTAAATGTAAAAGAATCCTATGTCAAACATCTAATTTATAGGACACTTAGAGAATTACAGGATCATTTTGGAAATGGGGGTTATTCTAATGACTAATCAAGAAAAATTAAAACTTGCTGTAGAACAAGATATGAATCCAAAACAATGCTATATGGATATTATCAAAAAAATTGAAAAAAAGAAGAAGTATCCTATCTGGAAATTATCTTTCATACCAACTAGTTTGATCGTAATAATTAGTGGGATATTATTTTTGCAACTTTCAAACAAAAAAGAAAATATATTAGATGATCAATTTCCTTTTTCTACAGAAAATGATATAATATTAAATATTAACCAATTAACTGAAGCTAACGAAATAACTAGATTAGACTTAAGTATGAAAACGTTATCTGATCATTACTTTAATATTCCGTATCCTTATAAGGAAGGTCATCCAGTTATGATACCGACAGATTTAGATAAAAATTATAATTATTTAGTTTATAATGAAGATAGTAATGATATCCAAACTGATAACAGGTTATATCATTATGTAATGGTAGCTACTGATGGCAATAATCGTTCTATTTATGTTGCTTATTCTAAAAAATATAAGCCTTTAGGGGATGATTATTTGAGTAATGAAAAAAGTAAGGTAACAATTATTAATGATACCGAATTAAAAATTTATCAACTAAAAAATAATTATTTTGCTGAATTTTATTATAATGATTATAATTTTAGTGTAGAAACTTTAAATATTACCGAACAGGAATTATCTAACTTTTTAGTATCTATATTAAAATAAAGAGAGGAGAAAAAAATGATGAATTTAAGAAAAAAAATCCCATTTATATTAGGCATATGTATTATGATAATAGCAATTAGTGTTAGTATTGTTACAGTTATTCAGCATTATGAATCTGTTTCTACAAAAAAAGATTTTAATAGTGAAAATAAGATATTAGAAAAGATTGTTTATTTAAATCAAGAAAAAACGATTTCTGTTAAGATTCCCAATAGTTGGGAATATGAAACTATTGATGAGTTATCGGATGGTGTATTAGACGAAATTCATTTATATCCAGATAAAAATCAGAAGGATGTCTATTTAAGTTTAAGAAAAACAAAAGATCCTACTGGTGTATGCGGTACCTTTTTAACAACCGAAAAATTAAAGTTAAATAATGGGGTAGAAGCAACAGTTGGATATTACGATGGTAGATCTAATTGGGAATTTATCGATATTTCTAGTGAAAACTTATTTTCTTGGAATGCTGGATTAACTGAACAGCAATCAAAAATAGGAATGGAAATTTTAAAAACAATATCTTATTAAAAATGAATTAGCTATATAGGCAAATCCATTTGGGATTTGCTTTTTTATTTATAAGGAATTTTCTCCTTATAAAGAATAATAAAAAATATTAAAGGAGTGACAATTAAGTCACTCCA
>CANQBE010000009.1 GCA_947589515.1 uncultured Bacilli bacterium | reverse complement strand
ACTCGCAATTTAATTATAATACATTTTTTCAAAAATAAAAAGACTATTAACAAATTTTACTTTGTCAACAGTCTGAGGAGTTTTATCTCCTTTTTTGATGCTTTAACACATCTTTATAGTAATGTTTACCTAATAGATAGTAATGTCTAAAATCACTATCGTGCATAATCATCACCATTTTTATTATGATATATTTTCTATGAAATATGCATAATTATCATTTATTTCAATTTTTATTTTTTCGTTTTTTCAAAAGATTCGGCAATTACCGTTCCTGCTGTTACTAGATTTTGTAAGTCACTTGGTACAATAATTTTAGTAGATTGGCCATTTGCTACTTCTACCATAGCATCATAACTTTTTAGTTTTAAAACAGCTTCATCAGCCTTAGCATCTTTTAATAATTTTAAAGATTCTGCTTTAGCTTCAGATACTTTTATGATTGCTTGAGCTTCACCATCTGCTTCACGAATATGAGACTCTCTTTTTGCATCGGCTCTTAAAATAGCACTTTCTTTTTCACCTTCAGCAATTAAGATAGCAGCTTTCTTTTCTCCTTCTGCTTGAAGAATTTTTTCACGTCTTTCACGTTCTGCTCTCATTTGTTTTTCCATAGCTTCTTGAATATCTCTTGGTGGAATAATATTTTTTACTTCTACACGATTTACTTTAATTCCCCATGGATCCGTTGCTTCATCTAGAATACTTCTCATTTTAGAATTAATAATATCACGACTTGTTAAAGTTTGGTCTAGTTCTAGTTCTCCGATGATATTACGAAGAGTAGTAGCCGTTAAATTTTCAATCGCATTTACTGGATTTTCTACTCCATAAGTATAAAGTTTAGGATCTGTAATTTGAAAATATACAACAGTATCAATCTGCATTGTAACATTATCTTTGGTAATAACAGGTTGTGGTGCAAAATCTTTTACAATTTCCTTTAAAGTAACATCATTTGCAACACGATCAATAAATGGAATAACATAATGTACTCCTGTTTGAAGAGTTGCATGATAACTACCTAATCTTTCTACTACTTTTGCCCTTGATTGTGGAATAATTTTGACTCCTAGTACTGCTAATACTAGTATGATAATTAGGATTATATAACCCATGTTAATCTTCCTCCTTTACTTCCTTAACATTTAGTTTTACTCCTTCTATAGAAAGTATTTCTACTTTACTACCTACCTTCACTTTTTTCGTAGAGATGGCGCTCCATCTTTTTCCATCTACTTTTACTTCTCCTGGTTCTAATTTGTTAATTTCTTCCGTAACGATACCAATTTTTCCAATTACTCGATCTAAATTCGTAGGAGTCATTTCTTCTCCTCTTACTTTTTTCACAAAATTTTTAGTTAGTAATAAGGCAATGGTACTAACAGCGACAAATACAGCAATTTGCCAAGTAATATCATTTACCCAAAAACTTAAAATAAAAGATCCCAGTGCTCCAATAGCAAACCAAATTGATACTAAATTAACAGTACTTAATTCTATTAAAATTAGAATGATAAAAATAATCATCCAGGTAAAACTCATATACTTCACTTCCTATTTCCATTATACCACAAAATCCACTTATTTTCTACATTACAGCATATTCTTTTTCTTTAAAATATATGCAACAATCAAAGATAAAAGAAGGGAAATGAAAACTAAGAAAATAAAAGCATAAGGGAAATCACTAAACTTTCCAAAAGATACATTCATTCCCATAAAGGAAGCAACCATAGTAGGAATGGAAAACACAATCGTAATTCCTGCTAAAAATTTCATGATAGTATTTAAATTATTAGAAATAATAGTCGCAAAAGAATCGGTAGTACTACTTAAAATTTCACGATATAAATTGGCCATTTCGATACACTGTTTATTTTCAACAATAGCATCCTCTAATAATTCAGCATCTTCTTCATAAAAATCAATGACATTACCTTTTAGGATTCTTTCTAATACAATTTCATTGGATTTTAGAGAAGTCGTTATATAGACTAAACTCTTTTCAATACTAAGTAAATTGGCAAGATCTTGATTATTAGTTGCCTTTAACATTTTGCTTTCGGCCTGTTCAATTTCTTTATTAATACTTCTTAAGTATCTTAAGTATAAAGTAGCAGTACGATATAAAATTTGAATGGTGAATCTACTTTTCTTATAGGTAAAAAACTCTTTTACTTTTTCCATTTTAAAATCTTTTAGAACTTCACTTTCTTCTAATGATACCGTCACAATATAATCTTCTTTCACAATTAAAATGGCGAGTGGTATCGTTGTAATCACATGTTTTTTCTCTTTGATGGGGACATCGACAAAAATCATTTTAATACCATTATCTGTATCGACATCAATTCTAGGTTGTTCTTCATCATCTAGAATATAAGCAATAAAACTAGTGTCTATCTTTAGAGAATTGGTAAGTATTTTGATATCTTCTTCTTTTGGTTTTACTAAGTCAATCCAGCAACCTTTACGAATCTGCTTAATTTGATTAAACTCACCTGTTTTCATATTTGTATTAAAAATTTTAATCATAATACCACCACCTATAGTTATTATACCTTAAAATAAGGAAAGTAAAGAAAAAAAGAAGATAATTAGAAATAATTTATTTCCATTCAGCTTCTTTCCATTTTTTCAAACTCACCTTGTTTGTTTTTTAATCAATTTAGCATGTACCACAATTCTATCTCCACTATGATTTTTACAAGTAGATAATGTAAGAACTTTATCATTTACCTGAACATCTGTATCGATTGGTGCAATATTCCTTTTTTTCAAGGTTTCTAGCCATTTTCTTTTTTCATTACTGTCGTTAAAATCTGATTGGATATAATAATTTTCACTTTGAATCGTATATATAGAAAATATTTGAAATATCATATCTTCTTTGAAAGAAGAAAGAAAGATAACATAATTCTCTCGTTTCCTTTGCCAGGCATAAAATAAAACATTTCTTAAAGATCCAAACATGGTTCCATCTAATCTTGCATGCCCATAGATTACGGTATTATCTTTTAAATGATTGATATCACTGCGATAATCCATAAATACCCATCCAGCATCATTTTTGCTTTTATCAAAAGAATGTGTTAAATAAAATTGGTTATCATCTGTTTGAACTACAGGATAATCAATATTCGTGTTATTGACATGAATATATGCAACAGTTTCCTTATTCTTAGAGGATAAAGAAGAAAAATCCACCTGATAAAAGGGAAAAGTAGCATAATAATAGTAATTACTATTTTTATCTTTAGGTGGATTAATCAGTTCCCCTTGTTCATAAATTTGATTAACATTAATCTGTTGTTCTAATTCTTTATTCATTTTTTGGGTTTTCAAATTATCGAGACACCATTTAAGTATAATGCCAAAAGATAAAAGAATATTTGCTACACAAACTATAATAATTATCATTTTCCGTAAATTTCTTTTCGTCCTTTTAGGAGGCTGTGTTTTTTGCATCTTCAAATACTCTTCTATAGTGATATATTTTTTCAACTCATAACCACCTCAAGTATAAAATAATAACGAAAATATTACTATTTTGAAATACCCAAATTTTTTTATATCATTTGATTGATTAACGTTTAGTTAAAACATTTCTTTTTAGAATAAACAATTCCTAAACTACTGATTGCGATAACGCCAATCCAGAAGAATAAATGGATATCTGAAGTGTTTGGGTTTTCATTTCTTACTGGTAAAGTTGTATAGATATCTATTCCATAGGCTGCTTTAATATTACATGCCCATAGATATCTAACATCCGTAGCATCTTGTGGATTGTCTACTGTCAATTCTACATAATCTGTGGTTCCTAATTCTTTTCCATAATCAAGTACTGTAAAGCGAACTTTAATTTTATTATCCTTTTCTTGTTTAAAATCCCATCTATAGGTATAAACCCCATTTGCATCTATTGTTGCGATTGGCTCATCTTTTTTGTCCCAACCTGCCGTTATAACAAATTTATTTCCACTTTTTTGCGTCATAACAACTGCTTCCGTTAAATATTTTGCCTGTTCCCCTTCTAGTTGATTGAGTGCTATAGATAACTCAAATAATTCTTCTTCCTGATAATTTTCTAAATCAAGTCCTACATAAACTTCTTCGGTAATTGCATCCTTTATTCTTGCCTTACTTGCTTTATTAAATGGTCCTACTTTCATTCCATCATCTTCTTCTAATTTCCCTTTAAGATTGGTTATATTAGAAGTTTTTTTGGTTTTAGACCCATAATTATTAGCCGTTTGCCAATCTTCAAACTTCCATGCAGTAAGAGCATCTACTGGTACCATAGATACCAAAAACAACAAAATACCAAATAAGCATAAATATAAATTTTTTTTCACTACTTTCATACATTTACATCATTATATATAATAATGACACTCCTTTCTTTTCTGTTTACATTAAATGATATGTAACTGTTTAGCAATTAGTAATAAATATTGTATTTTTTGTCGTTTCATTCAAAAATGCCAAATATCCCTACTTATATTTTAGGTTGAATATAGACAACACTCTCAAACTACATCATCTACACTGTCAAATAAATAGTCAAATGGTATTTTTTTCCTATAAAAAAGATTGAATTTTCAAAAAAGTTACGATAATCTTAAACTAAGGAGGCAAGTAAAATAGAAAAAGAATAAAAAGGGGTTCTAATTCGCTAGTAGTTTAATATGTATGCCATCACTAAAAATAGTGGTATTAAATGTAGTACTTGCCCTCTTTTCATAAAAAAAGAAGATTATCTCTTCTTTTTTTATTAATCAAATACCTTAATATCTTTACCATTATCTTTTACATATACCGTAAACTGTTCTTTATTATCACAAATTACTAATAATAATTCACTAATATCAGAATATCCCATGTTAGATAAACGTGTTAATACCCAACTTGTATCTTTGCCTATCTGTTTAATATTTTCTTCCATTAAATGTCCATCAATTACTAAATTGCTGCAGATTCCATTTTCTGATACTTTTAATTTCATATCGTTAGGAGTTGCCGGCATGTATTTCGCTTTTGGTAAAAAACTAACCTTACCACTTGGTTCTAAGATACAATAATGGATTTGACTAAAATCATAATAACCATTTTCACGAGCAATCTGTAATAAATCATTCATATCCAATCTGCTCTTCTTTAAATTTTTATAAATAATTTTACCATCATTCATTAGAACACAAGGAGTACCTGTAAAAAATCTTCTCATTACTATGCTTTTTGTTGTGATAAAAGAAATAAGTGCTGCACTACCACCATAAACTATAATCGATAATACACCATCTAAATAATCAATCGAAGTATCAATCGATAAACTAGCTGCTAAGGAACCAATACTAATACCAATGATATAGTCAAATAAGTTTAACTGACTAATTTGCTTTTTTCCCATTAATTCGGTAATTAAAAATAAAACTACAATCGATAAAATACTTCTTAAAAAAATATCTAATAAAGAATCCATACTATCACCAATAATAGTATGGATTTCTTTTTCTTATTTTATGAATAAATTTCATCTTTTCTTTGCACCAATAGATTTTATTTTACGGTTTTGGAAAAGTTCTTCTACCTTCATTTGATTATAATCAGTATTTTCCATTAATTGTCTCTTTTCTTCTTCTAATAATGCAATCTGTTTTTCTATGATTTCTATACGCTGATTAGCAGAATCTTCAATTTTAGAAGAAATCAATTGAATGTCTTCTGAATTCTGATCTTCGATTTTTTGACTTGCACCTTTTAAAATAGATATAAGTGAAACCATAGCTTGATTTTTTTCACCTAAAATATCCTCACTTTTTAAAGGTTGTTGTATATTATAGCTGACAAGTTTTTGTGTTACAAGAGTATTAGGATATAAAAAGTTACCACTGGTTACTTTCGATAAATTAAGAGAACCATCCTCTGACTCAAAATAAGTATCTTTCATATCTAAGTTTTGATAATTGAAATCAATATCACCACTACCATAAAATTTACAATCTTCCATCGTTAATTGTAACGCATAAATATGTACTAAAGAAACATCAAGATTAGATTTTTGAAGTTCTAAGGTATTCGAACTAAGATACATATAATTACTATGAATGTTACCAGTAATATGAATCTTAGACGATAGTATTTTAACATCTACAAAGTTACTGTTGTCCTCTAAATTCAAAGTAGTTGATAAGCCCTCTTGTATCCTTAACCTAATACAATTAAAATTTCCATGTTCAATATTAGTATGCCCACCAACGATAAATAAATCATGATAGCAATTACCACTAGTACAATTAACAAAATTAATTGTTTGACCTTCTGGTAATATAAAACTCATTTTGTGAGTAATATCACATTTATCAAGGGTAATTTCTGTTACCTCTTCATCAACTATAATATTTTTCGTATCTACCTTATATAGTCCTTTTATTTCAGATTTATTTTGAAATTTATACCATGGAACTATAATAGTCTTTTTACCTTTTTTAAAAATGACCCTTTGCATCAATAACACACCCTTATATTTTTTTATTTTTTTAAAGTCTTATTTTCTTCTTTTAGATTGCCAATTAATTGATCAAAGATTTCATAATCAAATTCACCATAACCATTTCCCGTAATCCATTTGGTTACTTTATCTTTCCAACTACCATTTTGAGTATGAAGAATTCTAGCTACATTAGGATTTTGAAATAAACTAATTTCTTGAATTAACTCTGGTTTACTATACTTAGATAATTCTGCAAATTCTGTATAATTCATAACATAAATAGCTTCTTCTGTTGCTGGAACAATCACATCTTTATTTTCTTTATCTTTGGTAATTCGCTTATATAATTTTTCTAAAACTACAACACCATTTGCATAAATATAAGCAGTGTATCCAGCAAAAGTATCAATACCAATTAATTCCATTTGAAAGTTAGTTCCGGCAAAATATTCCATCTTTTCTTCTAATAAATCATAGGCTTGTTTTAATTTTAATTGTCTTTCCTCTTTCGTAGAAGTTATTTTTTGATAACTACCTTTCTGGTAATTAGCAAGAGTAATCTTCTTACCTGATTGAATCATTTCAAAATTTAGGCGAATATTTTTGGCATGCTTTTCGCTTTGAATCCTTTTCCAAGTTGCTAAAGCATTCTTTTTTAATACTTCTTCATAAGACGTAGCAAAAGCATAATCTTTGATTTTATCATGGTGTTCTTTACAAAAATTTCTAAATTGTTGGATAATAGCATCTGAAGTAATTAAAAAACTACTACCATCTTTTAAATGAGAGTGAAAATTACAAGTATAAGGAACACCATTTTCACTATTTAAATAATCCACTAATAAAGCATAGTCATTCACATAATTCAAATTATCTAAATTCACTAAAATATAACCTGTTTTTAATAAATTAGATTGATTCAAAGAGTATGAAACGATAAATAATAAAAATCTATCTTTACTAATATCTTTTAAAACAATTTCTGGAGGAAGTGGTTGATCTAGATATTCATAAAATTGATCATAATTTTTGGTAATCCAACGGGCCATTTTCCTTTTGGCTAATATAGCATTTTTATAATCTTCTTTTGAGATTTTAGTTTTTGAATCCACATTATAACCGCAAGCATAATCATTATATAAATTAGCATTTAAAATTTCTATATTTTTCTTTAATTCTTTTATTACAACTTCTTTTAGTTGATCATCTGGTATTGAAAAGATTCTTTGCATATACTCTGGCTTAATATATTGATCTGTCGTTTGATAGATAATTTGTTGAAATAGAGTATTTTTATCAATGACGAGATTTTTCTTACCATTTTTATCCATTTTTATTTCTAGGCGATAATTAAAATAGTTTTCATCAAAAGGAAAATTTGGTAAGGACTCTATCATTCTTTGATTAAAATATGATTCTATATTAGGTACAATTTGGTCTACTTGAGATTTTCTTAAATATAATTTCTTTAATATGTCACAATTAAAACCTTGATTTTCTTCTGCAAAATTTAATATTTCTTGCCAAGATAGTAAATTTTCTACTGTTAGTGATTCTTTATTCATGATTCCTCGTCCTTTCAAAATTAGGTCTTATTATAGCATATTTACTAGACGATGTCACGAATTTTTCGGCTTTTATTCCATATTTTCAAAATTAGGATGTTTAGGAAGTCCTGGCATTGTGATTATTTTATTTAATAACACTATAATCATTTCGCTACCAGTCTGAATCGTAATTTCTCTTACATGTAAAGTATAATCTTTGGGATAACCTAGCAATTCTTGATTATCGCTAATGGAATACTGCGTTTTAGCAATACAAACTGGATAATGAGAGAGTCCTAGTTTTCTAATTTGTTCTAATGTTTGCATAGCTTCTTGACTAAATTCTATTTTGCTAGCGTGATAAACCTCTCTTGCTAACATTTTTATTTTATCTTCAATCGAGATATTCATAGGATATAGGTATTCAAAATTATTTGACGTATGGTTTGTTATCCATTCTGCTAAAGAGATACAACCATTCGAACCTTCCTGATAAGGATTCGTTATGATACAAGGAACTTGTCTTTCCCTACAATAATTCATTACTTCTTCTAGTTCTTCCTCTTTATCTTCTGTAAATTTATTTAAAGCTACACAAAAAGGTATTTGATAATGTTTTAAATGATCAAAGTGGGCATCTAAGTTTTCCATGCCACTATGTTTTAAAGCTCTTACCGTTGCTACTAAAACAATACTATTTGGAATTAAATTACCCTTTCGACATTTAATATTGATAAACTTTTCGGCTCCTAAATCACTACCAAAGCCTGCCTCTGTTACTACATAATCTGCTAATCCTAATCCTAATTTCGTTGATACGATACTACTACATCCATGTGCGATATTAGCGAAGGGACCACCATGAACTAAAACTGGATTTTCTTCTAGAGTTTGTACTAAATTTGGATAAAAGGCTTTTTCTAATAGAAGTGCCATCGCATTTTCTACTTTTAAATCTTTTGCATAGATAGGATTTCCTTCTTTATCGTAACAACATAAAATATTTCCTAATCGTCTTTTTAAATCTGAAAAATCACTGGCTAAGCAAAATATAGCCATTACTTCACTAGCGGCAGTAATTTGAAACTTATCTCTTAAACTACGATCGTTCATATCGAGACATCTTTTAAAACAAATAGTATCGGGATTTATATTTAATTCATTCCCTTGATAGATATGATTATCTATGGCACTTGCTAATAAATTATTGGCAGAAGTAATAGCATGAAAATCACCAGTAAAATGAAGATTAATTTCATTGCTTGGAATAATATTTGCCAATCCCCCTCCAGTTGCACCTCCTTTTACCCCAAAAACAGGTCCCAAGGAAGGTTCTCTCAAACAAGCAATACTATTTTTTCCTAATTTACATAAAGCGTCATTTAAACCAATGCTAATCGTTGTTTTTCCTTCTCCATAGGGAGTGGGATTGATAGCCGTTACTAAAATTAACTTCGAATCTTTCTTAGGAGAAACTTGTTTTAAAACTTTAGCTTTATCATTTCCATACAATTCTAAATCACTTTCATTTAATCCTAATTTTTTCCCTATTTCTACGATTGTTTTCATCCTACCACCTCTAATTCATCATATTAAAATACTATCTGTATTATATCATGCTATCTAAAAAAAAGATAACTATTTTATTCGTTATCCTTTTTCTTCGTAATATCAAATTTTCCATCATGATAATCAATCACTAATGTCATACCAAATTCTACCTCATTATTAATGAGAACTTTAGCTAAATTGACTTCTACCGTACGACTTAATAATCTCTTTAATGGTCTAGCACCATAAGTAATATCATAACCATTTTCTATTAGATAATCTTTACAAGAATCCGTAAGTTCAATATGAATTTGATTTTCCTTTAATCGATCTTCAATTTCCAAAACTAATTTATCTAAAATTTTGCGGATGGCATCTTTCGTTAAAGGGTTAAACACGATAATTTCATCTACTCGATTAATGAATTCTGGTCTAAAATGAGCTTTTACTTCTTCCATTACTTGACTAGTATTTCCATCTAAAATGTGTTCACTACCTAAATTAGATGTCATGATGATAATCGTATTTTTAAAGTCTACCGTACGACCATTAGAATCTGTAACTCGACCATCATCTAGTATCTGTAATAATAAATTTAGAACCTCAGGATGTGCTTTTTCGATTTCATCGAATAAAACAATACTATAAGGATTTCTTCTAACAGCTTCGGTAAGTTGACCTCCTTCTTCATATCCTACATAACCAGGAGGACTACCAATTAAACGCGAAACTGAAAACTTTTCCATATATTCACTCATATCAATACGAACCATGTGTTTTTCATCGTCAAATAGTTCATAGGCTAATGTTCTCGCAATTTCTGTTTTTCCGACACCCGTTGGACCTAGGAAAATGAAAGAACCAATTGGTCTATTAGGATCTTTAATTCCACTACGACTTTTAATAATAGCATCACTGACTAATTGAATAGCATCATCTTGACCAATGACTCTTTTTTTCATATTTTCTTCTAGTGATAATAATTTTTCTTTTTCACCGCTTACTAATTTACTTACTGGAATATTTGTCCATTTGGAAATAACAGAAGCGATATCTTCACTCGTTACTGTATCACTTAAAATTTTATTTTTTTCTAAGCCATTTAATCTTTCTAATTCTTTTTCTAAGGCTGGAATATCCCCATGTCTAAGTTTTGCAGCACGCTCTAAATCATAATCATTTTCTGCTTGTTCCAAATCAAATCTAGCCTTTTCAATATCTTTTTTCTTTGCCTTGATTTGATCATTAATTTCTTTTTCTTTATCCCAAGCATCTCGTAATTCTTTTTCCTGATTTTGCAAGTTTTCTAGTGTTTCGTTGATAGATTCTACTCGTTTTTTCGATAATTCGTCTTTTTCTTTTTTAATCGCTTCTTTTTCAATTTGTAGTCTCATAATTTCACGAGTCAAACTATCTAGACTTGTGGGAACGGAATCCATTTGTACGCGAATGGTAGCACAGGCTTCATCTACTAAATCGATAGCTTTATCAGGTAGAAAACGATCTGTAATATAACGATTTGACAAAGTTGCTGCAGAAATTAAGGCCCTATCTTGAATGGATACCCCATGATGAATCTCAAATCGTTCTTTTAAACCTCTTAATATCGTAATGGTATCTTCTACAGTCGGAGGATTTACCAAAATTTTTTGAAATCTTCTTTCGAGAGCACCATCTTTTTCAATATATTTACGATATTCATTTAAAGTAGTAGCACCAATCACATGAATTTCACCACGTGCAAGCATTGGTTTTAAGATGTTAGATGTGTCCATGGCACCATCCCCACCAGTACCTACAATCGTATGAATTTCATCAATAAACATGATGATTTCTCCTTCTGATTTCTTAACTTCATTTAAAACATTCTTTAGTCTTTCCTCAAATTCTCCACGATATTTAGCACCGGCTACTAAACTTGCCATATCTAATTCCCAAATCGTTTTATTTTTTAAACTACTTGGAACATCTCCACGCACAATTCTTAGAGCTAATCCTTCTACAATCGCGGTTTTTCCTACACCGGGTTCCCCAATTAAGACCGGGTTATTCTTTGTTTTTCTAGATAGAATTCTAGTAATACTACGAATTTCTTCATCACGACCAATAACAGGATCAATTTTTCCATTTTTTACATCTTCAATGATATTACGACCATATTTTTCCAAAACATTTTCTTGTTCTTCTTGCATATTTGGATACATATTTATCACCTCATAGTTATCATTATACTCAAAAATTAGCACTTGTCAATATAGAGTGCTAATTTCGACAAAAAAAGAAAAAGAATTAGTAAATTACTTACTTAATTCTTCTAATGCTTTCTGTAACTGACTGTCATTATCATTATTAGGATTCTGATAATATTCAATTTCTAGTTGTACTTCGATATCAGGTGTTACTCCTACTTCATGAACCCAATTACCATTTGGGGTTAACCATTTTTGAATCGTATATTTTACAGTTGAACCACTTTCTAATTGGTAAGCTTTTTGTACAGTTCCTTTACCAAAAGAATTTACACCTATGATAGTAGCTCCATAGGATTCTTGTAATGCTGCTGCTAAAATTTCAGAAGCTGAAGCACTATTATGATTAATTAAAACACTAATAGGATAATTTCTATCTGTATTCGTTTTGGAATAAATCTGCTCTACTACACCTTTTGTATCTAACTGATAAATTACTTTACTTTTATTTAGAAATAGAGAAGCAATATCAGTAACTGTAGATAAATAACCACCTGAATTATCGCGAACATCAATAATTAAACTATCAATATTTTGTCCTTCTAATTCTAATAATTTTTTTTCAAATTGTTCATAAGTATTTGCTGCAAAAATGCTTAGTCCTAAATAACCAATCTTCTTGTCATTTTTTTCAAATACTTCACTAGTAACGGATTCTAATTCCACTTCTTCTAATGATAGGGTAAATTCTATTTCTTTTTCATCACGACGTACTTTGATTTTAACTTTATTATCTCCTTCTTTGATTTTAGTAGAGATATCACTAGGAACTAGTCCCTCTACGTTTTCATCACGTACAGCTATAATAGTATCTCCTATTTTTAAGCCTGCTTTAGATGCTGGAGTATTATTAAATACATCTGTGATTTGTACACTACCATCTTCCTGTTGAGTAATTTCAATACCAATACCTATATATTTTCCTTCTACTTGTTCATTAAAACTTTCAGATTCTTCTTGATTCATGTAAACAGAATAATCATCATCTAAATAATCTAGCATTCCGCTAATTCCTGCTTCTAGTAATTTATCATGATCAATATCCTCATAGTAATCTGTAACAATATTATTATAAGTATTGACAAATTCTCTTAATTCTTTCGGAATTTCTTTTATGACTGATGTAGAATCATTTTTATGAGGTATCATATAGGTAATAAATGATCCAATCATTCCACCTAAAATTAGGGTAATTATCATAATAATAATTACTTCTATATAATTGAAACCAGATTTTTTTTCAACAATCACTTCTCTAATTTCAGGTTCCTGTTTTTTTGTTTCTGTTTTTGTTTCCGTTTTTTCTTGTTTTTTACTTTCTTTTTTCGTCTCTATTTTTTCTTCATTTTTCACTGTTTTTTTAGGTTCCGTTTTTTTCTTAGCAGTAGATTTGGTTGACTTTTTCTGAATTTTTTCTTTTTCTTCCATAATGCACCTCTTTATCATATATTCTATTTTAGCACAAATTATTTAAAATTAGAATCATTTAGGATAATTTTATTGATAAAATCATTTTTAGACATTCTTTTTTAGTAGAGCTATAAAGAATCCCTCATAGAATTTATCCGGACAAATACATAATGTTCCAGGAATATCAGTGGGCAATAAAGTAAAATCATTATTTTTGATTTCTAATGGAATGATTTCTATAGAAAATTCTTTCCATACGGTTTTTAGGATTTGTTCATTTTCTTCTTTTAAGATAGAACAGGTAGAGTATACTAATGTACCACCAGGTTTTAATATTTTTAATGCTTTTCTTAATAGTGCTAATTGGATGGAAGTAATTTTTGCCATTTGCTCTTTAGAAATTATTTGATTAGGATTTTCTATATTTTCATTGATTGTTCCACTTCCACTGCAAGGTGCATCTAATAGAATTTTATGAAATGAAAAGGATTCATCTATTTCTCTAGCGTCCATATTTAACACAGTACAGCACGTAACACCTTGCTTTTCTAAATTATATTTTAAACGTTGTTGTCTTATGTTATTTTTTTCACAAGCTGTAATAAATGCTTTATTTTTGGTTTCCATCGCTATTTGTGTTGTTTTAGATCCTGGTGCTGCTGTCATATCTAGAATATCTTCTTTTTCTTTAGGGTCTAAGGCAATCACTGGAATCATAGACGATAAACTTTGTAAGTATATCAAACCATTTTGATAAATTTCTAATTCTCTAATATTTTTTTCTGGTTGGTTCATGATGATAAAGGCATTTTTATACCAAGTCACAGGTTTTACGATAAAACCAAATTTGTTTAATTCTAATAATACCTCTTCTTCATTTGCTTTTATAGTATTAATTCTAAAGGTCGTCATTCTTCTTTGGGAATAGCCATATAAAATTTTTGTAACAAAGGATTCTTCATATTCATTCTGCAGTAGTTCTAATAAATAGGTATGATTTTCGTTTAGCATCTTTTTCACCTTCTATTTTATTTTATCATAATTTACTATGAACTGTAATTTTTCCTGTTATTCATTATTTAACAGTAGTGACAATTAACAGAAAAATTCATAATTCGTTGGATTTCAATATCATTTTTTTTAACTTCAAATATAATATATTAGAGGGGAGTAGTGATTTTATGTATAATGGATGTGGCTGTGGTAATCAAGGCTCTTGGTTATGGATTGTATTGATTGTATTTTTAGTTCTTATTATTTGTGCAACTGATAGAAGAAATGAATGTTGCTAATTAGTTATCAAAATTTAATTTTTTAGATCATTTAATTTTTAAGTGATCTTTTTTTATTAGGATATGTAAGATTTATTAACTCAATTTCTGAGATAACATAAAAAAAGAACTTTTTGTCAGTTCTCTATATAAAAATTAAAGTTCTAATCAATTCGTGACTGATGCAAGTGCAAAGGTTATCTGCAACTTTTTCTTTCTAAAGAATAATCTACGATAGTATCAATATGGGATTGCGTAGTATCAAAAATAGGAATATCAATGTCATTTGGTTTTATTAACATTTCTATTTCAGTACATCCTAAAATTACTCCTTCAATATTATTTTGTCTTATCATATTATTAATAATATCTATATAATATTGCTTTGATGTTTCTTTAATTTCTCCCTTACATAACTCATCAAATATTATTCTGTCTATTTCATTTATGTTTTCTTCTATTTGTGGAGTAGTAACTTTTAGTCCATTCTTTTGCAATCTATTTTTAAGAAAATCTTCTACCATTGTATATTTAGTTCCTAATAGCCCTACATTTAACACATTATTTTCTTTGCATTTTTCAGCAACGCAATCTGCAATATGAATTAATGGAATATTGATTTGACTTTGAATATAATCAGCTAATTTATGCATTGTATTTGTCGCAATAACAATATAATCTGCTCCAGCCGTCTCTAATATTTTTGCTATTTTGGCAAGTTCTATTCCAATTTCATCCCATCTATTTTCTAACATTAATTTTCTTATTTCTTCAAAATTAACATTATAAATCAAAAGTTTTGCGCAGGTTAGTCCTCCTGCAATTTGATTAACTTGGTCATTAATTCTCTCATAATAATGTATACTAGATTCATAACTCATTCCACCAATTATACCTATCGTTTTCATTAATATCTAACTCCTTTGTTAACTAATATTATATCACAATTTTTGATTTTTTATTTGATGCAAGTTTCTTTGACATATTCATAATAATCTTAAACTATTGTAATATTTTCTTAAACCTAAATATTTATTATTCCATGGTTCTAATTTTCCATTTAGAACATTGTATTATTTGTGGAAAAAGTCCAGTTAATTTACATGAGATATTTAGTGGACGAAATAGCGCATTTAAATTAGTAATACCTTTATGTACTTGTGAGCATCATGATTAAGTAAATTGTAGAGTAATACACTCTGATAAAAATTTAAGAGATGAATGGCATAAAAAAGGACAAGTCCAATTCATTAAAACTTATCCTAATTTAAAATTTTAAGATATATTTAAGAAAAATTATCCGAGATAAATAAAACTTTTACTAATTTATCACTATTCTACATTTAAAGTTTGTTCTAAACTTTTCAAAACTTTATTATAGGCTTCAATAAATCTTAAATAATCATCAACATCAACTGAACCTATCTTGAACATAATATTTTGTGGTGGAATAGAATACATTTCATCACATTTTACAATGCTGTCATCATTAAGTCCGTTAGTTTGATTTTTATCTAAAGGCTCATTATATTGATAGATAGAATTATCTTTGCATTTGTCTCTATGTGAAGATACCAACATACCAAAATATTCTACAGGAACCAATTCATTTTTTTCAACATTTATTACTACAAATAAATGATTTTGCCCTGATTTTTTATTAGGATAACTATATTTTGATACAAATACAATATCTCCTATTTCATACTCAGTTTGCTTTAATTTCATAGTAAAAATCACTCCTTAATTTAAAAAGTAATCAGCATTACCTTTATGAGTTTCATTCTTAGTAGGAAATTTTTCGAATGCTTCTGTATGTGGTTTTATAATACCTTTTACTTTAGCATCTTTAATCATATTTTTTACTTTAAATTTATTAGCTATTGATGTAAAAGTTTTCTTTTCCAATTTCATAATGCATCCTCCCTTTCATCCTAATATTTTCAATTATACTATAGCATAAATAATTTACAAGTGCAACTGGATTTAGCCCATTATAATACACTATTTGGCAGTTTTTGTCAATTATTTAGTTTAATATTTTCTACTAATATTAGTATGATAAATGTATATTAAAAAATACTATTTTTTCTACTTATTTGTATCATACTCATTTATATTATACCGACTTTGTTTTCATTTTTCTTAAATATTTCTTGCAAACAAAAAAAGTACCTAAATAGTACCTAAAAAATTAAAACCCTTAATAAATAAGAGTTAAATTCAATATGGTGGAGCTGAGGAGAATCGAACTCCTGTCCAAAACTAGATCTTCAAGAATATCTACAAGTTTAGTTAACTACACAATCTCGTCATATCAAAAACTAGTTAACGAATGTTGATATAACCAGTCTATAAAATTCATTACTACTATAGACATCATAGTAATATAACCTGCTAAAATCGAGCCTCTAAGAAAATCCACAGGTAAGATTTTTATAGAAGCGCTACGCTATATGCTTTATTAAGCAGCGTAAGCCATTGAATAATTGTTTCCAGTTATATTTAACTGATGCATTTTAAGATTGCCATCTACTTGCCATTCTTGTTCCACTAATCCTGTCGAAACCAAAGCAGCCCCATATGTGTCGTAATTATAACATAATTACGTTTATATTTCAATGGATAATATTACCATTAATAAAGATTTTTCTGAGCTTTTGCCACTTGTCTTTTGATATCCTGTTCTTTCATACTTTCCCTTTTATCAAAATTATGTTTACCTTTACATAACCCCAATAATACTTTGGCTTTATTTCTTACAAAATAAATCTTTAATGGAATTAGTGTATAACCTTCTAACTTTATTTTATCACTTAGTTTACGAATCTCCGTTTTATGTAAAAGTAACTTTCTGGTTCTGGTTTCATTATGATTAAAAATATTTCCTTCTTTATAATGACTAATAAACATATTTAATAGAAAGACTTCACCTTTTCTAACAATACCATAACTATCTTTAATATTTGCTTTTCCATCTCTAATTGATTTAATTTCAGTTCCTGTTAATACAATTCCACATTCATATTCTTCTTCAATAAAATAATCATGTCTTGCTACTCTATTAATAATTTCCACTATAATCACTCTTTCCTATTCTAGTATCTCCATGTACCACAATATCCATATATTTATTATAATATGTTGCATAATTTGGTAAAATATCTTCTGTTAATTGAGTAAAAGGGTATACCTTATAATTACCTCTTCGACCTTTTTGATAATCACTATAAGTATAAGTTAATTCTGCTTCTACATTTTCGAGATGAATTTCATCTGTTATGGAATCTTTTACTACATCAACAGATACCATTAATCCAATTAATCTTTCTATGCCTTGTTGTCCAGATAAAAAGTTACCTAATGAATAAATGACTAAGGTATCATCGATAAATTCAATTGGCTGTACTACATGAGGATGATGTCCTATGATAATATCTACTCCTAGGCTTGCTAGATAATTAGAAATTTCTCTTTGTTGTTGATCTGGTATATGAGTATATTCTGTTCCATAGTGCATTGATACCATTAATAAATCCACTTGATCTCTTATCTTTTCGATATCTTGTTTTACCGTTTGCTCTTCATACTGATTCAATAAATAGTTTTTGCCACTAGGAACGTGTAAGCCATTGGTCCAACAAGTATAAGATAATAAACCATACGTAATCCCATTCATTTCTTTAATTACTACTTGATTGCGTTCTTCACTAGAAGCATAAGAACCTGATGTATAGACATCCTTATCTTTCCAATAATTGATTGAATTTAAAATAGCTTTTTCTCCTCTATCTAAAGTATGATTATTTGCTAATGAAACTAAATTAAATCCTGAATCTATAAAAGCATCTCCAACTTCATAAGGCGAATTAAAAGCTGGGTAATTAGAAAGACCTAATTCTAATCCTCCTAGAATGGATTCTTGATTATAAAATGCTAAATCATAAGATGATACAATGGGCTTAATTTTTTCTAACATTGGTTTAAAATCATACCCTGATTCTATCTTAGCATCCTCATAAACCGTATTATGAATTAATCCATCACCAACCATAATTAAGGATAGTCTTTTATCCTTGGTAATTTCTTCTTGCGGTTCGCTTTCTTCTTTTAAAATAGAAAAACTATGATTTTGATATAAAATGAAAACTGCGCAAAAAAGAGTAATGATAATCAATAAACTATTTCTAACAATTACCCTTTTCATACTACCCAACTCACTTTTCTTCAACAGTTTCTTCTATTTTTTTGATAATTTCGAAATCAATTGTTTGTTCCTCTTTAGAGGCTCTTACCACTTTAATAAGAACTCTATCTCCTAAACCATATCTCGTTTTGGTTTTTTCGCCAACTACGCACATGTTTTTTTCATCATAGTGGAAAAATTCTTTTAAATCAGATAAACGGCATAATCCTTCAATCAAGTTATCTAATTGTATGAAGATACCAAAATTCATAACACCAGATATCATACCTTCATATTCTTCTCCAATATGGTCTTCCATATACTCTGCCATTTTCATATCTTCTACTTCTCGTTCACAATTGACAGAGGCTTTTTCACGACTAGAAGCAATTTCAGCAACTACTGGTAATTTCTCTTCCCAATGATGTAATGTGTCATTACTCAAATCATGTTGAAATAAATACGTACGTAATAAGCGATGGACAGTAGTATCTGGATATCTTCGAATTGGTGAAGTAAAATGTGTATAACATTTACTAGCTAAACCATAATGTCCTAAATTTTCAGCCTTATAAACTGCTTTTTGCATACTACGAAGAAGAAGACTAGATAAAATTTTAAATTCTTTTTTATCTTTTAAATAATTTAATAATCCTTGTATTTCTTTTGGACTATTATCTTTCATATTACCTTTATAAATATATCCTAAAGTACCAATGTAAGATAGAAAATCATGAATTCTTTCTTCTTTTGGTATTTCATGAACACGGTAAATAAATGGTAATTCCATATAGAAAATATGAGTAGCAACACATTCGTTGGCAATAATCATAAAGTCTTCAATTAAGTTTTCTCCTACTCCTCTTTCTCTTAAAACAATATCCGTAGGATGACATTTTTCATCTACTAAAATTTTTGCTTCATCGACATCAAAATCTAAGTATCCACGTGCTAGTTTGTTTTTCCTTAATATTTTAGCCAATTCAGCCATCATTTTTAAATCATCGGCAAATTCTTCATATCCTTCTGGAATGATATTTTTTTCTAAAATGCTATTAACTGCCGTGTAAGTCATCTTTTTACGGGACTTAATATAACTTTCAAAAATGTCATAATCGACAATTTTACCTGTTTGGTCAATTTCCATTACACAGGAAATGGTAAGTCTTTCTGCTCCTTCATTTAAAGAGCAAATTCCATTGGATAGTTGATGTGGTAACATAGGAATTACTCTATCTACTAAATAAACACTGGTTCCACGATCCATCGCATTGATATCTAAGGCTGTACCTTCTTTTACGTAATAACTAACATCAGCAATGTGAACTCCTAATTGATAATTACCATTTTCTAATTTTTTGATTGATACAGCATCATCAATATCCTTAGTATCAGCACCATCTATCGTAAAAATAACTTCATTGGTTAAGTCTTTTCGATTTTTTTTATCTTCCGTTGTTACTTCATTTGGAATTGTCTTTAATTCCTCTTCTACTTCTTCTGGAAAAGTATCGTTAATTTCGTATTTATAAACAATAGATAGAATATCTACTCCTGGATTATTTTTATGACCTAATATTTTTACTACTTCTCCATAATATGTATTGTTGTCACCTTGCTTTAATAAATGAACTTGTACTTTATGACCATCAACAGCACCATGAATGCATTGTGGTTCAATTATAATATTCATTTTTAAATTTTCTTCATCTAAAATTAAATGACCATAGTTGTTTTCTAAATAAAATTCACCAATCACAAAATTTAATTTTCTATCTAATATTTTTAAAATTCTTCCTTCTAATTTATTTTTTTCTTTATGACCTGTTATTTCAGCAACTACTAAATCATTATGTAATGCTCCGTTCATATTACTAGATTCGATATAAATATCTTCTTCCTCTGGTATTTCAACAAAGCCATATCCCTTTTTATTAACTCTTAAAATTCCTTTCTTTAATGGGCTTCTATCAAATGTCATATATCTATTTTTATTCGTACGATAAATTGTATATTCACAACACATTTTATTAATAGTATCTTCTAATTCACGGAACTCTTCAACTGTTTTCAACTCTAGTAAATGATTTAGTTCTTCAATACTTAATGCTTTATTTTTACGATTTAATAAATCTAATATCTTTTCTTCCAAGAAAATCACCTGATTCTTTCTAATTCTATTATAGGTCAGTTTTGTGATTTACACAACAAAAAAAAAGAGCCAAACGCTCTTCTTGTCACTTTGTTATTTTAAATAAATTCCATTACTAAACTAATGATAAAGAAAGCCATTCCTAATACAAAAGTAATTCGTGTAATTACTAGTTCGCTACCTCTTTCTTTACGATTTGAAAATAAGTCTGAATTACCTCCGGAAATAATCTGAGCACCACTTTCAGCTTTATTACTCTGTAATAATACAATCACAATTAATAAAATGGATATAATTAATAATATAGTCTGCATAATATTCCTCCACAACTGTTAATTATTTTAGCATAGAACTAGTTAGAAATCAACTTTATTTTAACTTATTCACTTTGATTAAGTTTGGTCCTAACTTGTTGCAGCAGTATTTTTTCTCTAAATATTTTTGATAGTTAGCGCCAACGATTTCCTTTGCATTTTGATTTTTTTGATAACTATCTAATAAAATTGAAATATCTATTTTTTGATATTTAAGATTCCAATAACTTTTTAGTACTGCCTCTGTATATCTATCTTGGATTGCATAAAATTTTTGATATAATTCCATTCCATTTCGGTATATTTGAGATTTTTCAATTCCCGTTTTAAATTTTATCTCATTTAAGGTATCTGAATTGTTTTGTCTGACAGTGAAAGAAGAATTGACCATTTTGATTTCTTCTTGAGTAATTAGTTCCACACGATATAAATTACTATTATGATTATTATTTTGAAAATCACAATATAAGCGAAGAATATCATTTGATGAACAATAAAATAAGTCTATTACTTTTTTTTCATGATAAATACCAAAAACAAAGCCCATATCATCCTGAATGTCATGAGAAAAAGAAGTTAATCTCATAACACCTTCAAACCAACCATTTTGCTGTACTATAATTTGACCGCTATAAAAACGGTATGATTTATCTAGTTGCCAATACCCTAGAATATCATTAATTATCATAATACATCCCCTAAAGTAATCATATCACATATTTAATAAATAAACAAATAAATTCAGGATACCAGCAAATACTAACCATAATAAATATGGAATTTGCAGATATGCGCTAGTTTTAGAAATTTGATAAAATTTAATGATCATCCAAACCACTAGAACAATTAACAATAAAATCCAGAAGAAAGAAAATAAATACCATTTACATAAAAAGAACCAAATACTCCATAATAAATTTACTAATAGTTGAATTGCGTAAATAACTAAGGCTTCTTCTTTTTGATTCGAATCAGATTGAGAAATTAAATAACTAGATATTCCCATTAAAATATATAGAATGGTCCATACAATGGGAAAGATGATTCCTGGTGGAGCAAATACTGGCTGGTTTAAATCTGCATAATTATTAGAAGATGCTGTAATAAAGCCAATGAGACTTCCTAAAAAGACAGGAATAAAAATATGATAAAGTAACTTTTTAAAATCGATTTTCATTTCATCACCTATTTTAGTGTATGAAAAGTAAAAAAGAGTTATTCTTAGGAAGAACACCTCTTTTTTTCATCTTATTTCATCTTTTTCATAATTTTTTACTTCTTCATATTGAAATAAATTTTGGTATTTTTGGCATCGTTTTAGTAATTCTTGATGTGTTCCAATATCTATTATTTTTCCTTTTTCTAGCATTACTATTTTATCGCAATGCACAACCGTTGATAAACGATGGGCAATAATTAAAATTGTCTTATTATGATCTAATCCATAGATTGCCTTTTGTACTTTATCTTGGGTCATATTATCTAAAGAACTAGTTGCTTCGTCAAAAAGTAAAATGTTACTTTTTTTCAGTAGACTTCTAGCGATAGCTAAACGTTGTTTTTCTCCTCCTGATAATGTTACTCCTCCCTCTCCTACTATGGTATCAAATCCTTTTTCTAACTCACTAATTTTATCATAGATTTCTGCTTTCTTACATGCTTCTATTATCTCTTCTTTCGTTAGATTTGGATTTGCTATCTTTAAATTTTCTAATACTGTAAAATTGAAAATATAAGGGTTTTGAGTAATCAGAGAAATATTACTTCTTAAAGAATTATTCGATATTTCTTGAATATCTATTCCATCTATTAATATTTTTCCTTTTTCTAATGGATATAACTTCGTTAATAAATAAAAGATGGTACTTTTTCCACTACCACTAGTTCCAACAAAACCTACTCTTTCTCCAGGGTTAATTGTGAAGCTAATATTTTTTAATACCTCTTCTTCTGTATAAGCAAAACTTACTTTTTGAAATTCTATTTTACCTATTACAGATGGTAATTGTTTTCCTGTTTTTGGTTCCTTTTTAAAGTAGGTTCCTAGTACTTCATATACTCTGGTTGCACTTAAATTATACCTTTTTATTAAATCCATAAAACGATTATAAAACTCTAATAAGTTTTCTATTCTTCCTCGATACATATGTAAAACTAAAAAACTAGAGATGGCTAGACTTTTACGATATACTAGAATTATTCCTAAAAATATAAAAATAACATCAAAAAAATCTCTTACATTATTTGATAGAAAACGAAATTTCCAACTTGTTTTTTCCATAGAAATTCGTTCTTGATTAACCATATCTATTTCTTTTTTAGTTTGTTTTAAGATGCCTTCTTTTCCATTTAATAATTTTACATCACGAAGTCCTCTAATAAATTCTGAAGCTAAACCGGTTGTTTTTTCTTTAATTCTTCGATAAATTTTACTTCTTTCATAATAAATATTTCTTTCTTTTCTATTAATATATCCAATGATACAAGAGGTTATTAAGAAGTAGAAAAACATTGGAATACTGACAAAAAAGGAAGCAACTAATATTCCGACATTAGAAAGAAAATCGATAAAACAGTTAATTAAATCGGAGAAAATATTAATAATATCTTGGGTATCATCTTTCATTCGATCTATAAATGTCCCACTACTATTTTTATCCATTTCAGAAATTTCAATTTGTAGAATTTCTTGGAACATTTCCATTTGTACATCTGTTACTGTTTCAATCATGTATTTTTGAGTTATTTTTTGAAAGAAAAAAAAGATTAAATTTCTACTGATTTCAATACCAAAGATGAATAGAGATACTCCTAATAATTCTTCTAATAAACCATTGGTAAGTTTGAGTAATAATTGAGCAGACAAAATAGGTAAAATGATACTGCTTCCTGATATTAAGATAGACAAAATACTCATCATAATCAGATTTTTCTTTTTCTTTTTGATAAAGTACCAGGACATTTTTAGATTTGTTTTTGTCTCTTTCATACTTTCTTTTAATTTTGACATGAAATCACCTACTACTTTTTTATTTTATCATAGATTTTCCGTTTTTGATTTCAAATATTCTTTCACCAAAAAAAGTCATTTGATGACTTTTATTTGTTTAATTCTTCTTCAATTCTCATTAATTGATTATATTTACAAATACGATCCGTTCTAGACATGGAACCTGTTTTGATTTGCCCTAGGTCAAGTCCTACTGCTAAATCAGCAATTGTTGTATCTTCTGTTTCACCACTGCGATGCGAAATAATTGTTTTGTAACCATGTTTCCTTGCTAGTTCAATTGTTTCTAAAGTTTCAGTAATTGTACCTATTTGATTTACTTTTAAAAGAATAGCATTTCCAGCATGTTTATCAATTCCCATTTGTAAACACTCTTTATTGGTTACAAATAAATCATCACCAACTAATTGAACCTTATCACCAAGTATACTAGTAATTTTGGTAAAGCCATCCCAATCATTTTCATCGACTGGATCTTCTATCGAAATAATAGGATATTTATTTACTAATTCTTGATAAAAGGCTATTAATTCATCTGTTGTTAGACATCTATTTTCACCAACTAGATTGTATTTACCCGTTTCTTTATCATAGAATTCACTAGCAGCAACATCAATTGCGATACATACATCCTTACCTGGTACATATCCGGCTTTTTGGATGGCTTCCATGATTAATTCAAATCCTTCCGTATTAGATTGTAAATCAGGAGCAAAACCTCCTTCATCACCAACACCAGTAGCTAGGTTCTTACTATTTAATACTTTTTTTAGATTATGAAAAACTTCTGCACCAATTCTAACACGATCATGAATAGTATCGGCTTGAGGTACAATCATAAACTCTTGAAAATCAAGTTTATTATCTGCATGAGCACCACCATTGATGATATTCATCATAGGTACTGGTAAAGTAGTGCCATTTCCAATATAGCGATAAAGTGATAATTTTTTTTGAAGGGCACTGGCTTTCATAGCTGCCATACTAATTCCTAGAATGGCATTTGCACCAAATTTAGATTTCGTCTTGGTACCATCTGCTTCAATCATCGCATAATCAAGTTCTTTTTGATTTTCTGCATCCATTCCGATTACCAAATTGCGAAGTGGTCCATTTACATTTGCGACAGCATTTAAAACGCCTTTTCCCATAAAACGAGTACCACCATCACGCATTTCTAAAGCTTCTCTTTCTCCAGTAGATGCTCCACTTGGTACAGCTGCTCTACCTAAAGTTCCATCTTCTAAAACGACATCTACTTCTACAGTAGGATTTCCCCTAGAATCTAATATTTCTCTTCCTTTTACATCAATAATTTTCATAAATTTTTCCCTTTCTATTTCTAAAATATCATAATTTTTATAAATTTTTAAAAATAACCGTAATTCAGTTCATTCATATTTGAAAGAAGACATTCATATTTTATATTTGATATTCGTTTACTATCCTATTTTAGTAATACACGAGACAACTGTTTGTTTTTACCTAATTGATCAGCAACTGAATATTTTGGAAAGTTTTTCAAAATTTCTAATCTTTTTGTTTCCATTTTCATAAAAAATTCCAAAATTAAAGATTCATCAGTTAAAATATTCAATATTTTATCAGGAAGTCTCTCCAAATCAAAGCAACATCTATCAGTAATAGTAACAACATCATCTTGTACATTAAAATCTCCTATAAATAATGTCTGTGTAATGACAACACCTATTTTGCGTTTATTAAATTCTTGCTGCATAAATAATCTAAATTCATTAAGTTCTGATGTAGTAGCAAAATTCTCATTAAAGATTTGGCTTTTTGCTTTCATTAGTACTAAAGCCACATATTTTTTTGGTACAATTGGAATTGGCATACTATTTCACCTCAACATTATTATACAATATTTTGATTTTTTTACATGCTTTATATTGGTCCCAGGAAACAATAGTAGGATTTAATAATAGTATATCACCGCTTTGACTAATATTCCAAGCAACCATAATATTTTCTCTTTTCTATTTAAATTTAGTTTTCATTTTCCATTATTTTTTCTTCAATTCAATAGCATATTTTTTAAATTCTGCCCCACGCTCTTCACATTCTTTATACTGATCCCAAGAAGCACTAGCAGGACTTAATAATAGTATATCACCGCTTTGACTAATGTTCCAAGCAGTAGGAAAAGCATCTTTTAAAAATTCATACTGATACGTTGGAATTTTCATTTTATCTCCAAACTCTTTGACACGATTTCTACAACTTCCTATCGCAAAAATAGCTTTTACATGACTAACATAAGCACTTAATTCATTAAAATCTTGTCCTCTTTCATAACCTCCCAAGAATAAGATAGTAGGACTTTCAAAACTAGATAGTGCTATCTGACAACATTTAATATTAGTAGCTTCGGTATCATTATAAAACTTTCTTCCATCCACTTCGCATACAAATTCTAAACGATGTTCTACCCCACCAAAGGTATTTAGTACCTTTTGGATAGCCTCATTACTAACACCTATTTCTTTTACTGCTAAAATGGCTGCCATAATATTTTCATAATTATGATTTCCGATTAATTTAATTTCATCTAAGGAAATAATCTTTTCATCATAATAGTAAATTGCATTCTCTTTGATATAAGCTCCGTTAATTTCATTCTTGCTAGAGAAATATTTCACAGTCGATTTGATATCTTTTACTAAGGAAAGTGCTTCTTGATTTTCCATATTTGTAATAGCAATATCATTACTAGTTTGGTTCTGAAAGATTCGTTTCTTTACTTCTTTATAATGGTCATAAGTCTTCATAAATTCAATATGAGCTTCACTAATATTGGTTAATATCGCAATATTAGGATGATACATTTCTACATTTTCTAATTGTTGACAACTAATTTCATCTACAATAATATCATTTTCCTCTAATTCACTTAAAAAACTACATAGAGGATATCCAATATTTCCTGCTAAATGAACTCTTTTTCCATCTTGTTTTATAAAGTTATAAATCAGTGTGGTGGTAGTTGTTTTACCATTTGTACCAGTAATTCCAATTAATTTGATATTTTTATCTTTTGGAATGAGTCTATAGGCCATCTCTGTTTCATTCATGACTTCAATATTTAATTTTTTTGCCTTTAATACATAAGGATGATCAATCGCAATCCCAGGACTTTTTATTAAATAATCAAAACTTTCATCTAATAAATCTTCGGGATGAGATCCCAAAATAAATTCTACTCCTAATTTTTCGAGTTCTTCTTTTTTTTCTTGATTGCTGGGGTTTAATTCTTTTAAATCATTTACTATTACTTTATTGTTTCTACTTGCTAATACTTTAGCAGCATCATATCCACTTCTAGCAAATCCAAGTATTAGTATTTTTTTATTTTCAAACATTTTATCACCTTGATACTATTATACTATAAATTGAATCATAATTTACTAAATAATTGCGAATTCCATAAAATCATGTTATAATAATTATCCTTGTTAAGAAAGGAGGAGCATTATGAAGATCATTACTTTATCAGAAGAAGAATTTACAGAATTTGCTAGTCATCATAAATATAGTAATTACTATCAAACCGTTGAATATGCTAAAGTTATGACGCAAGAAGGATATGACTATCATTTACTTGGATTTACCAATAATAATAATGATTTAGTGGGTGCAGTAATGATTTTATCTAAAACAGCCTTTTTCAGTTATAAAATTGCTTATGCTCCTTATGGTTTCTTAATTGATTTTTCAGATTATGATTTCGTAGAAGAACTTACTTTAGAATTTAAAAAACTACTAACGAAACAAAAATTTATTTATTTTAAAATGAATCCTAATATTTCCTGTTCAGAAAGGGATAAAGATGGAAATATTATTTCTTATAATCCAGAAATTAATGATATTTTAGAAATTCTTCAAAAAAATAATTATATTCATACTGGTTTTAATCAATATTTTGAAAATGAAAAGCCTCGTTTTCTAGCCGTTTTAAAACTAACCGCTTCTAATGATAAATTGTATCAAAATCTTAGTAAACAAACAAAAAATAAAATTAGTAAAGCAAATCGTTTAGGAATCGAGATTTATGAAGGACAGCATGAAGATTTAGATATTTTATATGAATTTATTAAGAGAAAGCAAAAGAAAAGTATTAAGCATTATAAAAACTTGTGTAATGCATTTGGTAATGATGCTAAAATTTATTTAGCTAAAATTAATACTCAAAAATTTCTTATGCAAAGTAAGGATTTCTATGAAAAAGAATTAGATATCAATGAAACTTTAAATCAAAAACTACAGGAATTTAGTCGAACTAGAAAAAATATTACTAACATTATTAATAAAAAGATGGAATCTGACCAACATTTAGCACTCTATCAAAAAAATTTAGTCTATGCCACGAATCTTTTTAGTAAGTATCCTGAAGGATTAACGATAGGTGGATGTTTAGTGATTCAGTATCAAAAGAAAGTTCATTTAATTATTGAAGGATTTCATAAGAAATATAGGGACTTTAATCCCAACTATTTATTAAAATGGGAATTAATTAAAAAATTTAATCAGGAAGGTTTTCATTATTTTAATCTCAATGGGATTGTTGGAGAATTTAAAGAAAAAAATAAGTATTCTGGATTAAATGAAATGAAGTTAGGCTATCATGCTAATGCAGTCGAATATATTGGAGAGTTTCTTCTAATTACTAACCCAACTATCTATCCTATTTATCAAAGAAAATTACAAACAAAAAAAGAAAAGAAAGCTAATAATTAGTTTTCTTTTTTTTAACGATTATACCAAGTTTGATAAGTACGACTTGGAAAATTGATAACGCTTTCTGCGCCTTTAAATCCTTTATTGTATTGTGACTGTACGAAACTTGTATATTGTGACCAGGTTCTACAGTTACTATCCTCATATAATCTACATGGCCATAATTCTAAGTGAAGATGCACTCCAAAAGCGTAACCGGTATCTCCCATGTAACCAATGATCGTATTATTATTTACTTCCATTCCTTCATAGATATTTCCATATCTACTTAAGTGGGCATAAATTGCTGTATAATAAGTTCCATCTATCGTTTTATACTGAATGTTTACACATAACGCACCATTACCATCTTTCCATATAGATTTAATAACACCTTTTCCAATGGAATATAATGCTGTATTTCTACCAGTACTACTTCCCATATCTAAACCTCTATGTAAACTTCCCCAACGATAGCCAATAAAACTCGTAATATAACCGGTTTGAATTGGTCTTGAAAAAACAGCATTGGAACTCGTAACAGCACAATCCCTACCAATTACATCACTTCTATTTCTACATCCTTCTGATTTATAGTAAGCAACAATTTGTTGTTTCGATTCTACTTCTTGTTTTAAACTTGGTGATAAGGATTCACTTTGCGCAATGGAACTGGTTAATTTATTCCTTTGATTATTTAAATCCACTATCTTTTTTTCATATTCTTCTTGTCTTTTATTTAGTTCTACTTTTCTATTTTCATTAGAAGTAATTAATTCTCCTAATTCTTTAATCATGGTTTCATTATATTCTGTAATTTGTTCAACAATCGAAAGACGGTATACTAAATCAGTAATGGAATCTCCTCCAAAGACATAGTCTAAATAGATATTTTCTCCTTGACTCATCTGTAAGTATGAAATCAAGTCTTTGGTCTGTTCTTTTTTATTTTCGATTTCGATATTAGAGTCGGCAATTTCTTTCTGTAATTTTTCTACTTCTTTACTCATATCTTCAATTTGCGATTTCAAAGATTTAATCGTTTTATCATTTTGGATAATTTGATTTTCTTTATCACTAATTTCTTTGTTATTAGCATCTAATTCTTTTTGTGCTTTGGCTAAATCATCTAATACTTGACCAAATGTTAGTTCTTCTGCCAAAACAGAAACTGGTAGACAAAGCGATAAGATGATTAAAAATGTCCCTATTTTTCTTATTTTTTTCATCATATCTTCAAATACTTCCTTACAGCTTGATAACTACCAAGCATTCCTACTACGATACCAATTGCCAAAACAGTTAATGAGATCCAATAAATAAATGGTTCTGGTACAATTAAACGAATCAGTGGAGAATAAATTTGTCCATCGAAGTGTTGATAAAAAGCATAATATCCATAGATAACAATTAAAATGGGAATTATGGAACCAATGATTCCTAATATCATTCCTTCTACTACAAAAGGCATTTTAATAGAAAAGTTTCCTGCACCTACTAAACGCATAATTGAAATTTCTCTTTTTCTTGAAAAAATCGTTAGTTTGATGGTATTGACAATTAAGAATACTGTTACTAGTACTAATAAAATAACAGCAATAATTGTTCCTTTTTCTATTACTTTGAAAGCAGATAGGAATCTGTTAACCATCGTTTTTCCATAATTGACAGAATCTACTCCATCCATTTTTTCAATGGTAGTAGCTGTATCTTCAATTTGTTCAATTTCTTTTACTTTTACTTGGAAAGTTGCTTTTAGAGGATTTTCTTCTTCGCTCCAGTCTTTCATCGTTGCATCTAAGATACTAGAAGATGCTTGCATTTCCTTTCTTAATTCGGCTTTTGATTTATAATCAATGGTAGAAATATTCTCAATTCTCTTTAAATTTGCTTCTATTTTTTTAATTCCATCATCATCTACATCTCTATCTACAAATACGACGATGGTGACATCTTCTTTAATCACTTTGGCAAAATTATCTACATTTAAAGAAGCAAGTAAGGCAATCGCTACAATAATTAAAGTAATCGTAATACAAGAAATCGAAGCAAGAGATAAAGAGAAGTTTCTAAATACACTTCTGAAGGCATCTCTAATACTTCTTCCAAACATTCTAAATGGCTTCATTTTTATACTTTCCTTTCTCTTCGTCACTAACTAATCTTCCTTCTTTTAAAGTAACGACTCTTTTTTTCATTTTATTAACAATATCTTTATCATGAGTTGCCATTACAATTGTGGTTCCTAAAGTATTATTAATATCTTCTAATACTTTCATAATTTCCATACTTTTTTCAGGATCTAAGTTTCCAGTAGGTTCATCACAAAGTAATAATTTTGGCTGATTGACAATAGCTCGTGCAATGGCTACTCTTTGTTGTTCTCCTCCTGATAATTGATCAGGGTAGTTTCTAATTTTACCTTTTAATCCAACTAATTCTAATGCTTTTAATACTTTTTTATTAATCTCATCTCTTTTGGTTCCAATGACTTCTAATGCAAAAGCAACATTTTCATAGACAGTAGATTTTGGTAATAATCGATAATCTTGGAAAACAATTCCTAATTTTCTTCTCAATTTATATACTTTACTATTTCTTAGTCTAGCAACATTCAATCCACCAACTATAATTTCTCCTTTGGTAGGTCTTTCTTCTCTATATAACATTTTTATTAAAGTGGATTTACCACTACCAGTTCCTCCAATAATAAAAACGAAATCACCTTTTTTAATTTTTAAATTTAAATTATATATGGCAGTAACACCATTTTTGTACTGCATCATAACATCTTTCATTCTGATTAATTCCAAATCCATCACCATCCATATCTTATGTATAATCATTATATCATATTTTTTAGTCATTGGTAGTTTTTTGTCGACTTTTATGATGTTAATTATTGGAAAGAAGAATTCTGTAAAAATTTTGTTTAAATTTGACATAATTAAGAGTAAAATAAAATATAGTAATATAGGTGAAGGAAATGAGTGTAAATATGAATAAAAATAGTTATCTTTATTTATCCATCTTTTTGGTAGTACTGCTTAGTGGAATTTTTTTAATGAAAAATATTGGAAAAGAAGGTACTTCTAATACGAATCAAATGGAAGCTATGGTATTAAGTGTTAGCAATACTGAGTTAACAGTACAAGATCAAAATCATATTATTTATACTTTTGCGATTCCTAATTCTGATGTTGAAGTAGGAGAAAGAATCGTTATTGAATATACAGGATTATTAGATAAGGATGCTAAAATACAAGATGTTTCTATTATTCATTATGAAACAACTGAAGTTGCACAGGATGTAGAAGATAATAATATTCCTGACAATTGGATGGATGATGGTATTTTTAAGAATTACTATACTTTAGCTCGCAATAAACTACAAAGTTTAAGTCTTGATGAAAAAATTGGACAGTTATTTTTAGTTAGATATCCAGATACCAATACAAAGGCTATCAATGATCTACAAAAATATCATTTAGCAGGATATGTTTTTTATGAGAAAGATTTCAAGGATAAGAATAAGGACCAAGTCGTTAATATGATTTCAGACTTACAAGATATAGCTAAGATTCCTATATTAACAGCAGTTGATGAAGAAGGTGGCAGCGTTGTTAGAGTTAGTAGTAATCCTAATTTAGCCAAAAGTAAATTTTTATCTCCTAGTCAGTTATATAAAGATGGAGGGTTTGATTTAATTAGACAGGATACTCTTGAAAAAAGTAGTTTATTAGCAAGTCTAGGTCTTAATGTCAATTTAGCACCTGTTGTTGATGTATCTACTAGTGAAGACGATTATATGTATAATAGAGCTTTGCAAGAAAATACCGAATTAACATCTAAGTATAGTGAAACAGTCATTAAAGCAAGTAAAGAAAATACCGTTTCTTATACTTTAAAGCATTTCCCTGGTTATGGAAATAATGCAGATACTCATACGGGAACTTCTGTTGATAGTAGAAGTTACGATGATATTCGCAAGAATGATTTACCACCATTTCAAGCAGGAATTGATGCTGGGGCTGAAGCAGTATTAGTCAGTCATAATATTGTCAATGAAATCGATCCTGATAATCCTGCTTCTTTATCTTCTAATGTTCATAATTTACTTAGAAATGATTTAGGTTTTACGGGAATTATTATGACCGATGACTTAGATATGGGTGCTACTAGTAAAATTGAAAATAAAATTACGAAAGCGATTTTAGCAGGAAATGATTTATTAATGGTTACTAATTACGAAGCTGGTATTCAAGAGGTAAAGGATGCAATCGAAGATGGAACTCTTAGTGAAAATACGATTGATCGAATTGCCTTTAGAATCTTAGCATGGAAATATTCTAAGGGACTAATGATTGAAAAACAAAAATAAAGATTCTTTGGAATCTTTTTTCTATGAAAAAAAGGAAATTACTCTCCTCCATAAACTTGATAAGCATCTGTCACAATAAAGAATGAATCTTGATCAATTTCTTTAATTCCTTCTTTTAATCTAAAATATTCACGATTAGGAATTACAGTCATTAATACTTTTCTCTTCTTTTCTAAGTAACCACCTTTGACATCAAAAATCGTTACCCCATGTTTTAAACTATTCATAATGTAATCACGCATTTTTTCTTCTTCAGAAGTAATAATATATAATGCTTTATTTTTAGATACGCCAATTAAAACTCGATCTAAGACAATACTATAAATATAGAGAATGATAACAGCATACATTACCATTGTCCAACCAAAACTAGCACCACCAATTACTACGATAATTAAATTAATCACAAAACTGATACTAGAAATGGATATTTTTTTATATTTTGAAATAATTTCACTAATAATAGAAAAGCCACCATTACTGAATCCAACTTTATAAACCATTCCTGTAGTCACACCAGATAGAATTCCAATAAAAATAGAAATTAAAATTTTATCTGATAAATCAATTGGAAGATACGTTCCAATATCAGCTGTTAAATCGACAAAGATTGGATACACAATCGTTGATACAACTGCTCCTGATGTTTTTTCAAAGCCTAAAAAGAGAAATCCAACCAATAATAAAATAGCAGATATGATAAAGATTATTTTGGATGGTTCGATTTGGAAATAGGAATTTAAAATAATCGCAACACCACTAGAACCACCGGTTACTATTTGACTTGGTAACTGTAATAAATTAAAGTAGATAGCAGATATGAATAAAGATAATATTAACATTAAGTATCTTCTTACTAATTTCTTACTACGAACACTTTCTAAAATAGTAAGAGTTGATTCTTTTCCTTTTTTTAATAGATTCATATTATTTTCCTCCAAATACTTCATAAGCATCGCATACAACAAAGAAACTACTTTCATCTATTTCACGAATTCCTTCTTTTAAACGATAGTATTCGTTTGTAGGTACTACACAAAATAATACTTCATCTTTAGCATTGGAATAACCGCCTTTTACTTGAAAGATCGTAACGGCATGATGTAGTTCATTTAAAATATAATTTCTTACCTTTTCATCTTCATTCGTAATAATATAAAAAGCCTTGGAATTAGAAATGCCTAGTAAAACTTTATCCGTCATAAAACCAATGATATAAATAACGATTAAGGCATAGAGTAATTTGGTAAGTCCAAAGAAAAAGACACCACTTACGACAATGAAACCATCGCTCATTAACATGGCATTTCCCATACTAACATGAGCATATTTAGATATGATTTGATTGATAATATCTGTTCCTCCTGTTGTGAAACCTGCTCGAAAGACAAGACCTGCACCAAAACCATAAAGAATTCCACCAAAGATTACGGATAATAGTAAATTGCTAGTATCTAACTCGATATATTGATTCAGATTAGCTGTTAATTCAACAAAAATAGGAAATAGGATAGATCCTACAATGGAACCTTTGGTATCTTGTTTTCCTAATACTAAGAAACTTACTACTAATAAAAGAAGAGATGCTATCATAATAAATTGAGATGGATTAATTGGTAGGAATTCTTTCACAATAATAGAAAGTCCACTTACTCCTCCAAATACTAAATTATTAGGTAGTAGAAATAGATTAAAGGCTACTGCTATTAATAAAACGCCGATTACTAGTTCTATATATCTTCGTACTCTATATTTTGACTCTATTTTTTCTAAAATATGAATCGTTTCTTTCTTTTTCCAAAATAATTTCATATTTACGCTCCTTTTAAATAGGACTCAATAAATAAATCTAAATCTCCATCTAGAACTTTTTCTACATTACTAGTCTCACAATTAGTTCGATGATCTTTTACCATTGAATAGGGGTGCATTACATAACTTCTGATTTGCGAACCAAATTCAATATTTTGGTAAGTTCCTTTGATTTGATTTAATTCTTGATTTTTCTTTTCTTGTTCCATAATATAAAGTTTAGCTTTTAACATTTTCATAGCCGTTTCTTTATTTTGAATTTGGCTTCGTTCATTTTGACAGGTGACTACCGTTTTGGTTGGTAAATGGGTAATTCTAACAGCAGAATCCGTGGTATTTACTCCTTGACCACCTTTCCCGCTAGAACGATAGACATCAATTTTTAAATCTTTTTCATTGATTTCTACATTTATAGTATTATCAAATTCTGGAATAATATCAACAGAAGCGAAGGAAGTATGTCTTTTGTTTGCAGCATCAAAAGGGGAAAGCCTTACTAAACGATGTACCCCTTTTTCACCTTTTAAGTAACCATAAGCATTACTACCCTTGATTTCGATGGTTACACTTTTAATTCCTACTTCTTCTCCTTCTTGATAATCTAATACTTGAGTTTTATAACCATTTTTTTCACAGTACCTTAGATACATTCGATATAGCATATTAGCCCAATCACAAGCTTCTGTTCCTCCTGCTCCAGAATGGATTTCTAACGTACAATTATTTTTATCATAAGGACCATTTAATAGAAGTAAAACAGATAACTTTTCTAATTTTTCTGTTTCTTTTTTGACCTCTTCTTCTAAATTTTGTATTAGTTCTTCATCTTTTTCAACCAATAATAGTTCTACTAATTCTAGGCTATTTTGAGTTTCTTCTTTGAGATTTTTAATATCCTGCGTGATATTTTTTAATTCTGAAATCTCTGCTAGTACAGAATCTGCTTGTTCTTTATGGTCCCAAAAAGTTGGTTTAGCAATTTCTTCTTCTTTTTCTTTTAATGTTTTCAGTTTAGATTCAATGTCAAAGTGACCTCCATAGAGATAAAATCTCTTCGTAATTTTGATCTAATTCTTTTTTTATTTCATTTAATTCCATAAAGTTAACTCCTTTATTCTTGTTTCTTTTATTATATCATGTTCTTTTTTGTGTGAAAAGAAAAAACCTAGCATACTATTTTCAGTTCTGTTTTGTAATTAAAAAAAAGAAGTGCACAATTGTTATGCACTTAGTTTTAGAATTTATTTATAAGCAATTCATTTACA
>CANQBE010000008.1 GCA_947589515.1 uncultured Bacilli bacterium | reverse complement strand
CTGATAATGACTCTGTTTTATGAACTAAAAAATAGTGTTAGTGATTTTTATTCACCAACACTATTTATTATAGAACCAAAGTGTATCTGAATAGGTACACTTTTTATTATGTTTCACGTGAAACATAATAAAAATTATTTCCCGGGAAATAATTTGTTTAAATATTATTTATAATTATTCTATAATTATGTTTTTAAAATGCAATTAGTATACCTTTTAGTAAATTTAAAATCTTATTACAATGTTTCACGTGAAACATTGTTTAACTGATTTTAATTTTATTTATTGATTAATTATATAAAATTTTATATAAAATATAGTTAAATTATATTTAAAATATAATTATAACTTGTCTAATAGGTAATGTTTCACGTGAAACATTATCTAATTTGTTTTATTTTTATTAGTTAACTATATTAAAATTTAAATGAAAATATAATTAAATTATATTTAAAATAAAATCTATATCTTATTTAATAAATTATGTTTCACGTGAAACATTAAAAAAAGTTGTATTTTTTAAATTTTTATATTAGTATATTATACGTGCAATAAATATTGATGGAATCAGGTCAGGATTGGAAAATAGCAGCCTTAACATTTTAATATTTATGTGCACTTTTTTTTGTAGGTGATTAGATTATATGAATAATGATTTATTTTATATGAATGAAGCGTTAAAAGAGGCAAATAAGGCTTATGATAAAGGCGAAGTTCCAATCGGAGCAGTTATCGTTAAAAATGATAAAATTATATCTAGAGCCTATAATTTAAAAGAAACTAAGAATAATGCTTGTAAACATGCAGAATTGATAGCAATTGAAAAAGCAAGTAAAAAATTAAAAAATTGGCGTTTATTAGATTGCACTATTTATGTTACTATGTTTCCTTGTCCAATGTGTGCTAGTGCTATTAATCAGTCTAGAATTTCTAAAATTGTATATGGAACTATTCCAAAGTATGCTGATCAGCAAGTTATTAAATCTATTTTGAATGATAAAAATTATGGAAATCCTGTTGAAATTGTTGAAAAAGTTTTAGAAAAAGATTGTACCCAATTGTTAAAAAAATTTTTTCTAAAAAAAAGGTAATAATTGATTATAATTATTACTTTTTTAATGTTATAATATAGATATATTTTGGAGGTGTATTATGTCTTATCAAGCTTTATACAGAAAATATAGACCATCTACATTGGAAGATGTAATGGGCCAAGATATTGTTACTAAAATATTAAAAAATGCTATTCAAAATCATAAAGTATGTCATGCATATATGTTTTCAGGTCCTCGTGGTATAGGAAAAACAACAATTGCTAAATTATTGGCGAAGGCTGTTAATTGTTTAAATCCACATGATGGTGATTCTTGTGAAAAATGTGAAAATTGTCTTTCCATTAATAGTGGATTTAATGCCGATATTATTGAAATTGATGCTGCATCTAATAATGGTGTTGATGAAATCCGTGAAATTAAAAGTAAAATTAATTTAGTACCTAATCAATTAAAGTATAAAGTATATATTATTGATGAAGTTCATATGTTATCTATCGGTGCTTTTAACGCATTGTTGAAAACTTTAGAAGAACCTCCTGAACATATTATTTTTATTCTTGCTACTACTGATTTGCATAAAGTTCCGAGTACTATAGTTTCTAGATGCCAATGCTTTGAATTTCATAGAATTCAAAATGAAGATATTATTAAAAGGCTTGAATATATATGCAAAAAGGAAAAAATTATTGTTGATAAAAAAGTTTTAGAAAATATTGCTCAATTATCTGATGGTGGTTTAAGAGATGCTATTGGAATGTTAGATAAATTGAATGCTTATTCAAATTCTAATATTAGTCTTGAAGATTTTGAAAAGGTAAATGGAATTGTTTCTATAGAAGAACAGAAAAAATTTTTAGATTATGTATTTAATAAAAATATTCCAAATATTATTCAATTTATTGATCTAATATATGATAAAGGAAAAGATTTGATTTTGTTTATACAAAATTTATTAGAATTATGTAAGAAAATGTGTATTACTTATTATATAGAAAATAAAAGTGATTATGATGTTGATTTTTTATTAGCTTTTTCTTCTAATATTAGTAATTTACTTAAAAATATTAATTTTTCTTCCAATATTAAGACAATATTTGAAATTACAATTCTTTCTTTTGTTAATAACTATCATTCTAGTAAAGAAATCAATAAAATCAATAGTTCAATTAATTTAGATGAAGAAAAAAAAGTAACACAATCAGTTGTTAACGATGATAAAATTATTTCCCGGGAAATAATTTCAGAAAATAAATCTTCTTTTGATGATACAAAATTTAAAACTAAAAATAAACAAATTGTTAATAACTGCTTTGCTCGAGCTGATAAAAATGCTAAAAAAGAATTTGAAAATAAATGGAGTCAATTAAATGATTATGCTTTAGATAGTGAATATGGTGCTACAGCATGTTATATTTCTGATGGTAAAATATGCGCTGTTGGTATTGGAGAAGTTATTTTATCCTTTGCTTATGAGTCTATGGTTAACCGTGGAATTCATTTAATTGATAAGATAGAAAAATTATTAGAAAAAATATATGGTAAACATTATGATATTGCTTTGCTTACAAATGATGAATGGCAACATGAAAGAGAACAATTTATTTCTAATAAAAATCAAAATATAAAGTATGAATATATTCCTGTTGATGAAATTAATACAGGTTATATAGATAATCATGAGAAAGTTTCAGACGATTCTATTACTTCTGAAGCAATAGAATTATTTGGAGCAGATATGATAACATTTAATTAGAAAAGAGGAATAATTATGAATTTACAAGCATTAATGAAACAAGCACAAAGTTTACAAAAAGATATGATGAAAGCAAAAGAAGAAATTGATCACATGACTTTTATCGGCACTAGTTCTTTTGTAAAAGTTGAGGTAAAAGGTACAAAAGAAGTAGTTAAGGTTACCATTGATAATGATAATATTACAAGTGATGATAAAGAAATGATTGAAGATATGATTGTCGTTGCATTAAATGATGCCATGAATCAAATTGATAAAATTACCGAACAAAAAATGGGTAAATTTAGCAGTATGATGCCTGGTGGATTATTTTAGGTGTTTCTATGTATCCTAGTAGTTTACAAAAATTAATTGATTGTTTTAAATATCTTCCTGGTATTGGAGAAAAAACAGCAGAACGATTAGCATTTTCTATTATGAATATGGATGACGAAAGAGTAGCTGATTTTTCTGATAGTCTTTCTAAAGTAAAATCTTCTATTCATAGATGTCCAATCTGTAATGGATTAACTGATTTAGATGTCTGTAAAATATGCAGTGATAAATCTCGAAATACTGATGTTTTATGTGTTGTAGAAGATCCTAAATCTGTATTTTTATTTGAAAATTTAGGACTTTTTCAAGGAAAATACCATGTTTTGAAGGGACTCATTTCACCATTAGATGGTGTGAATCCAGAAGATATTGAATTAGAAAAATTAATTGATCGTGTGAAAAAAGAAAATTATAAGGAAATTATTTTGGCATTCAAGCCTAGTATTGAAGGTGAAACAACTTCTTTATATATTAAGCGCATTTTAGGTGATATGAAGCTTTCTATTACTAAAATAGCTAGTGGAATTCCAATTGGTGCTGATATGGAATATATCGATGCTATGACTTTAGAACGTGCTTTATTGGACAGAAAAGATGTAGAATAAAACTTTTCTATCTTCATATTTTTTAATAGGTGATAGAAATGAAAAAAATACTTGAATTGTTAAAAAAAGTTCTTTTAAGTTTTGTGATTTTGTATGGATTTAATACAATTGGTAGTAATTTTAGTTTAGTAATTCCTATTAATATTATTACTATTTCACTAATTACCTTTTTGGGATTTCCCGCTTTACTTTCATTAGTCTTATTATTGGTTATTGCATTTTGAGGTGAAAAATATGTTAGAAGTATATAAGGACAAGCAGCCTTTATTTTATGATGAAATTACTCATAGTATTCAAAATAAAAAAATAAGTCATGCATATTTAATAGAAACAAATGATTATTCAGAAAAGGATGATTTAATTCTTTCTTTTGCTAAAATGTTATTATGTGAAAAACATTTGTTTTCTTCTCAGAATTGTGGAAAATGTAATATTTGTCATCTGATTGATAAAAATGCCTTATCTGATTTTATCATTATAGAGCCTGATGGAATGTGGATAAAAAAAGAACAAATTTTGGAAATGAAAGAAAAATTTAAAACGACATCTTTACAAAATAATCCTAGAGTTTATTGGATTAAACAGGCCGATAAATTAAATAAACAATCTGCTAATTCCTTATTAAAGTTTTTGGAAGAACCTGAAGGAAATATTATAGCTATTTTAGAGGTAGCCAATCGATATCAAGTATTGGAGACTATTAGAAGTAGGTGTCAAGTTTATTCTTTGGTAAATCAACAAATACAAAGAAAATTTTCAGATTTTGAGTTGTTAGTTAAAATTATTCAAGTATTGGAAGAAAAAGAAAATATGGCGATTGCTTATCTTCCTATTACTTTAGAAAATGATTATCATAATAAGGATTTTTGGAATACTATTTTTACAGAAATGATAGATATTTATGAATCTGCAATTCGCAAAATGCAAAATGTGGTGTATACTGATTATGGAGATATTCTTCATCTTATTGTTTCAAAAAATAGGATTTCTCAGGTGATTTTAAAATTACAAGTATTATTTTCTACTATTCAAAATTTAAATTATAATTTAAATATGAATATGATGTTGGATCAATTTATTATTGAATTTTCGGGAGGTGGATGTCATGAATAAAGTAGTTGGGATTGTTTTAAATGGTAAAAGTAAAACTTATCTTTTTTCTACTAATCAACTTGATTTAAAGAAAAATGATTCTGTTATTGTCGAAACGGATAAAGGATTACAATTTGGACAAGTTATCTTACCTCCTTATGATGTAGAAGATGAAGATATTGGATTGACTTTAAAAAATGTGATCAGAATTGCTACTAAAGAGGATCATAAACAATATGAAAAAAATAGAAAAAATGCTGAAGAAGCTTTAATTAAAGCAAGAATGATTTCTGAAGATTTAAAATTAAATATGCGCATTATTGATGCTCAATATACATTTGATCGAAATCAGTTATTATTTAATTTTTTAGCGGATAGCCGTATTGATTTTAGAGAATTAGCCAAAAAATTAGCTCAAATTTATCGTACTCGTATCGAACTTCGCCAAATTGGTGTTCGCGATAAAGCAAAAGAAATAGGTGGACTTGGTCCTTGTGGTAGATTTTTATGTTGTAGCACTTTTTTAACGGATTTTAATAGTGTATCTATTAATATGGCTAAAAATCAAATGCTTGCATTAAATCCTACAAAAATTAATGGTATTTGCGGTAGACTTTTATGTTGCTTAAATTATGAAGACGAAATTTATACCGAAATGAAAAAAGATATGCCAGCTATTGGACAAACTTATAAAAAAGATGATACAGAAGGTAAGGTCGTTTCTTTAAATTTGTTAAAAAGAACAGTAACGTTAGAAACTAAAAATAAAACATTAATTGAGGTTGAAGTTTAAAATGGAAGTTTTAAATGATTTAGTAGGATATAAAAATCTAAAAATCTTTCAAAATAAAGAATGGTTTACTTTCTCTTTAGATTCTATCTTACTACCTAATTTTGTAACTCTTAATAAAAATATTGAAACTATTATTGATTTAGGATGTGGTAATGCACCAATTCCTTTGATTTTATCAACAAAAACAAAAGCAAAAATTATAGGTGTTGAAATTCAAAAAGATAGTTATGATTTAGCAAAGAAAAGCGTTGAATACAATCATTTGGAAAATCAAATTACTTTACTTCATTTGGATATGAAACAATTGAAAGATTATTATTCCAGTGATAGTATCGATGTAATTACTTGTAATCCACCTTATTTTAAATATTTAGAAACTAGTCAATTAAATGATGATATTCATAAAATTATTGCTCGTCATGAAAAGATGATTACTTTGGAAGAAATCATTTCTTTATCAAGATATCTTTTAAAAAATAATGGTGTTCTTGCTATGGTACATCGTACAGATCGCTTAATAGAAATTATTCAATTATTTGAAAAATATGGATTGGAAATTAAAAAATTACGATTCATTTATCCCAAAGTAGGGTCAGAATCTAATATGATTTTAATTGAAGGAAGAAAAAATGGAAATGTAGGATTAAAAGTATTATCACCACTTTATGTTCATTATGAAGATGGAAACTATACGAAAGAAGTTTTAAAAATGTTTGAATAGGAGAATTTTAATATGAATATAAACATTGATCAAGTAAAAATATTTGTAACTGTTCCTTTAAAAAATGAGGATGAGGTTAGGAATGCTATGTGCAAAGCTGGTGCTGGAATCATTGGCAATTATTCTTTTTGTTCAACTACTACAAAATCAATTGGTACTTTTTTACCTAATGATAATGCAAATCCCTATATCGGAACTAATAATCAATTAGAATTTGTGGAAGAAGAAAAATTAGAAGTTGTATGTGATATTAAATTGGTAAAAAAAGTAATATCAGAACTTAGAAAAGTTCATCCATATGAAGAACCTGCTATAGATATTATTCCATTAATAGATGAGAAGACATTTTATTAAATTCATATATTATGAAATTGTGGAGGTGTTAATATGAGTCAAAAAAGTTATGATAATAGTCCGAGTTTGTATTTAATACCTACTCCAGTTGGAAATATGGAAGATATTACATTGCGTAGTATTAATACTTTAAAAATGGTAGATTTTTTACTTTGTGAAGATACTAGAGTAACATCAGAATTGCTTCATAAATTAGATATTAAGAAGAAATTAATTCATTCCGATGATCATAATGAAGATAGTTTGAAAGAAATGGTTCTTTCTAAATTACAAGAAGGATTTAATATTGGGCTTGTTACAGATAGAGGAACTCCTATTATTAGTGATCCAGGTTATAAAATAGTAGAATTCATTAGTAAAAATGGTTTTAATGTTATTAGTTTACCTGGACCAACTGCTTTTGTTCCGGCTCTAACGATGTCAGGAATTCGTCCAGCGCCATTTTTATTTTATGGATTTTTAAATAGTAAAGATTCAAAAAGAATAAAAGAACTTGAAACTTTAAAAAAATTACCTTATACTATCATTTTGTATGAAGCTCCACATAGAATTTCAGAAATGCTAAAATCTTTACTACAAGTATTTGGTAATCGAAAGATTGCTTTGTGTAGAGAAATTAGTAAAAAATATGAAGAAGTCATTCGTGGTACTGTTACGGAAGTGTTAGAAGTTTCTGATACATTAAAGGGAGAAATGGTTGTTGTGGTAGAAGGTAACTTAGTGCAAGAAGATTATTCGAGCATGACCATTTTAGAACACGTTCAATTATACTTAGAAGATGGTATGAATGAAAAAGAAGCCATTAAAAAAGTAGCAGTTGAAAGAGATATTCCAAAATCAGTTGTTTATAAAGAATACCATATCAATCATTAAAATTATTTCCCGGGAAATAATTTTAGAGTAGGGGTGAAGTTATGAAATTAATAGTTGGACTAGGAAATCCTGGTGGTGAATACGAAAATACTAGACATAATATAGGATTTCGAATGATTGATCAGTTTGCTAGAACATTAGGTGTTTCTATTACTAAATCAAAATTTAATGGTCTTTATGCTGACACAGTAGTCAATCAAGAAAAAGTAATTTTATTAAAGCCACAATCTTATATCAATCTGAGTGGTGAAGTTATTCGTAAATTTATAGATTTTTATAAAATAGCGATTGATGATATATTGATTATTCATGATGATTTAGATTTACCTGTAGGGGTTTATAAAATTAAACAAAAAGGTTCTAGTGGCGGACATAATGGACTTAAAAATATTGAACTTCATTTAGGTACTCAAAATTATAAAAGAATTAAGATTGGAATTTCTAATAATAAAAATATCAATACTAAGGATTATGTTTTAGGAAAACTATCCAAAGATGAAGAAATGACCTTGCAGAAAATGGAAACAATTATATTATCGATATTAGATGATTATTTTCAAGTATCATTTTCAGAATTAATGTCAAAATATAATCATAGATAGATGGTGATTGAAATGGATTTATTTTTTAAAAATATTCCTATTCAAAAAATAAATAACATAGCCTTATCTGGTTTAACAGATGAGCTTTTTTGTCGTTATCTTCATACTGTTTATGAGAATAATTCTCAATCTATTTTGTTAGTTACTTCGAGTTTATTTGAAGCAAATCAATTATATGATAGTCTTTCTAATTATCAAAATCATGTATTTCTTTTTCCTATGGATGATTTTTTAACGAGTGAAGCTATTGCTACTAGTCCTGATTTAATGGTAACTCGTCTTGAAACAATTAATTCTATTTTAAAAACTGAAAAAAACATCGTTGTTACTAATTTGATGGGATATTTACGATTTTTACCAACTGTTGCAACTTATCAAAAACATATTCAAACGATTACTTTAAATCAAGATTTTGATCAAACTGAATTTTCCAAATATTTAAATCACATTGGATATCATAGAGAATCTGTGGTAACGAAAACGGGAGAATATTCAGTACGTGGTTTTATTATTGATGTCTTTCCTTTAGGTGAAGATCATCCTATTCGTTTTGAATTTTTTGGTGACACAATTGATTCTATTCGTTCTTTTGATGAAGATACACAAAAATCTATTTCCAATATTGAGTCTATTACTATTTATCCTTATAGTGAATTTATATTAGATTCGGATATTGAAATAGAAGCCAAACAAAAATATTTAAGTCAATATTCAACAGTATCTTCTATACTTGATTATTTAAAAGATGCTATAGTTTTTTATAAAGATCAACCTCAACTTGAAATTACCTATCAAAATATTATAAAAGAAACTTTAGAATATCAATCAGAAAAAGATAAAGAATTTTCTGGTAACTACATGTTTGATTTTTCTAAAATAACTCCTAAATATTTAAATCATTATTTAACGATTGATAATATTTTAAAAGATAAAAATGTTACTGTTTATTATTTTGATTGTAAAGAAATTCCTTCCTTTCATGAAAACATGGATGCTATTAATCATTTTTTATCTGAACAATTAAATTTAAATAAAATGATTCTTATCTATTTAAAAGAAATTCAAATTAAAAATTTTGTGAAAGAATTGACTAATTCTTACATTATTACTGATGAAGAACATCTTCAAAACGGGATTATTAATATTATAAAAAAGAATATCAATAAGGGTTATTTGTTCCAAAATGTGGTTGTCTTAACTGATAAGGAATTATTTCATCATATTAATAATCATAAAAAATATAAAACTAAATTCAAATATGCTTCTAAAATTAAAGATATTCGAAAATTAGAAGTTGGCGATTATGTTGTGCATGCTGTTAACGGAATTGGAATTTATCAAGGAATCAAAACTCTTACTCATGGTGATTTAGTAAAAGATTATATTGAAGTTAGTTATGCGGGAAATGATAAACTTTATATTCCTGTTGAGAAAATTGATTTAATTAGTAAGTATTCTGGTAATGAAGGGGTAAGTCCTAAAATTAATAAATTAGGAGGATCTGATTGGAATAAAGTAAAAGCTAGAGTTAAAAGTAAAATTCATGATATTGCCGATAAGTTATTAAGACTTTATGCAGAACGTGAAATGAAACAAGGTTTTTCTTTTTCCAAAGATACGGAACTTCAAAAACAATTTGATCAAAGTTTTGAATATACAGAAACTAAAGATCAATTACTTGCGATTGAACAAATCAAAGAAGATATGGAATCGATTCATCCAATGGATAGACTTCTATGTGGTGATGTTGGTTATGGAAAAACAGAAGTTGCTTTTCGTGCTGTATTTAAAGCTGTAATGGATTCTAAACAAGTTTTATATTTATGTCCAACTACCATTCTTTCCAATCAACAATATCAAAATGCTTTAGAAAGATTTCGTGATTTTCCTATTAATATTGGACTTTTAAATCGTTTTACGACTCCAAAAGAAAAAAGAAGAATCTTAGAAGGTCTTGCAGATGGTACCATTGATTTTGTGATTGGAACTCATCGTTTACTTAGTAACGATATTAAACCAAAGGATTTAGGACTTTTAATCATTGATGAAGAGCAGCGATTTGGTGTTACTCATAAAGAGAAAATAAAGGAATATAAAAGTAATATTGATGTCTTAACATTAACTGCAACTCCGATTCCTAGAACATTACAAATGTCTATGGTTGGTATTCGCAGTTTATCCTTAATTGAAACGCCACCAGTAGATCGATATCCTGTTCAAACTTATGTGATTGAAGAAAATCAACAGATTATTAAAGATGCTATTTATAAAGAAATGTCACGACATGGACAAGTATTTTTACTTTATAATCGAATTGAGAATATTGAAAGAAAAGTTTATGAAATTCAAAGTCTTGTTCCAGAAGCAAGAATTGTGTTTGCTCATGGCAGATTGACTAAAGAAGAACTAGAAGATAGGATGATGGCATTTATCAATCATGAATATGATGTATTAATTTGTACTACTATTATTGAAACTGGAATTGATATTCCTAATGCTAATACTTTAATTATTTTAGATTCAGATCATTTTGGACTTAGCCAGTTATACCAGATTCGTGGTAGAGTAGGACGAAGTAATAAAATTGCTTATGCTTATTTAATGTACCATCCTTCTAAAATGTTAAATGATGCTGCTGTTAAGAGATTAAATGCAATTAAAGATTTTACAGAACTCGGTAGTGGTTTTTCCATTGCAACAAGAGATTTATCGATTCGAGGAGCAGGTGATATTTTAGGTAGTGAACAGGCTGGTTTTATTGATACAGTTGGAATTGATTTATATTTGAAAATGTTACAAGATGAAATTGATCGTTTAAAAGGTATTACTCCAAAAGAAGAAATACTTCAAAATGAAAAGCCTCTTTTAGATGTATCTACTCATATTTCTGATAATTATACAGATGATGATCAATTAAAAATTTCAATTCATAAGGAAATTAATACGATTGATTCTTTAGAAAAACTAAAAGAAGTACAACTAGACTTAGAAGATCGTTTTGGTATGCTTGATGAAACTATTATTATTTATATGTATCAAGAATGGTTTGAGAAAATGGCAAAGGACTTGGAAATTGAAAAGGTTAATTCTACAAGAAATTCTATAGAATTAATATTTAGTAAAAATATGACGCAACAATTAGATGGAGAAGCTTTATTTATGGATGCTTTTCATATTACCCCAATGTTTCGTTTTAAGATGATGCATGAGAAACTTATCGTTATTCTTGATACCATTAAATTAGAAAAACATTATATCTATTATTTAGTTGATTTATTAAGTAAAATTAAAAAGAAAAATAACTAGTATATGATTTTTACTAGTTACTTTTTTTTATATAAATAATAAGTTCTATATTTTTCTTCATATCGTTGTTTATGAGTTAGTATTAATTGATAATTCTGTTCTAATATTTCTTTATCTCTATCATTCATTTTATTACTTGCTATTACATAATCAATCAATTTGTTTTCAACATATTTTCTTTGTTCATCTACATTTTCTGGATATAAATCATAATTAATATTATTTTTCATGAAATAATAAACGGTTGGTATCTTATTTGCTGTTAGATAAAAGCCACCATCTAAAAAGCCATAATTTAAAATTGTTTTCTCTTTTTCTATTTCTTCATTAAATACAAATTGTGCATAATCTTCTTTTTGGTATTTTATATATTTTGTATTTGGAGATCGATTATAGGAAATGAATAAACAAATTATGATTACTATTATGAATAAATATTTTGTATGATTTTCTATCAATTTCTTTTTATCTATTTTGATTATTATTTGACTCAAATAAATTAATCCAAAAATCATGAAAGGTTGCATTGGTAAAGAATAATATCTATAATTTGTTCCCCCTATAAATATAAATAATAGTAACAATATTGTGCATAGAAATAAATAGATGTTATTCTTTCTTTCCTTAAAATAAAATTTGTTTTTAATAGATATGATTATAGGAACTAAAATGAGAATTATATATTGATAATATTTTAATAGAACCCCTTTTATTGTTTTCATACAATTTACCATTTTTTCTACCAAAGTGGTCTTTTCTGAATAACTAGTAATATTAAATAAAAAATAAGTATCAATTAATGCTTTTAGGCCTTTTTTCATTCCAAAATAAATTATCCATGGTACTGTTGTTACTAAAATTCCTAATAGAAAATAACCTATTTTTTTTAATAAATCTTTTTCTTCTTTTTGTCTTATCTTATTGATTAATATAACGATCCAAAATCCAAAATGAAATCCTAATAGAGTATATTTCATCCAAAAAATAAATCCTGCTAAGATACCAATGAAAAATATTTGTTTATTTGTGAGAATCCCTGTTTTTAAATAATTTAAAAAATAATAGATTGTGATTGCTAAAAAGGGAAATATCAGTTCTTCACAACTACCACCATGGGTAAAGGAACGTGATGATAAAATTAACATAGCTAAAATTGGTATTAGTAGATAACTCATCTTTTCAGGAAGATAAATCTCTATAATTTTACTAATATAGTAGAAAAATATTGTCATAAAAATAATTTCTATGAAAAAGACACCAATAAATGAATGATTAGATATCAGAGATGCAATTCCATATATTAGATATAATAGAGGACCTTTTTGTTCAAATAATTCTAAGTAGGGAATTTTTCCATGCATCATCGATTTTCCTACTGTAAAGAAGGCATTTGCATCGTACCAATCATTTATTTTGTATAAAGGGGAAGACTTAGTACAAATTACTAAAAATAAAATAGCGATTCCTAAACAATAACATAATTTTCTTTTTTTCATATTCTCACCAACATCTTTATTATATCAGTAATTTAAATTTTCATATCATTTTTATTGACTTTATTCTAAAAATCCGTTATTCTTAATAAGCGCGTCAAATTGCAGTTCATGTCTATATTCTAAAAAATCAATATAGATAATAAAATAATTATACAAGGAGAGATGAACGTGTTAGATAATGAATTGAGAAGTACTCAGTCTATTATTATCGAAACTAATGATTATAATAATCATGTATTTTCTTTAGTTCAAAAAGATGAACAATCTTATTTACGATATGAGCAATCTGAAATATTTATTAATTTATTAGTAATTAAGCCTAATATTAAAATTTTCTTTGAGGATGGTAATTATGAGGATGGAAAGAATTTTTTTCCTTCCTATTTATCTAATAAAGTATTAGTTACCAATATTTTTATTGATCCAGATATTTTTTTAAAATTAATTGCTGATCGTATGATTTCCTATAGTAAGGCTATGGCTGATTTATATTCTTTACCAGTAGATTATTCGTTTGATATAAGATATCATCGTCAGGATTATAAGAGAAGTAAAAATAAAGAAAAAGTGTTAACAAAATTAAAAACTGGTCATTTTAATTAAATTTGACTTCGTCTTTGGAAACTGTTATGATTATTTTAAGAATAAAAGGATGATAACATGGATAAAGATATCAAAGAAATGTTTCGTGAGAAAAATAAAATTATTTTACTTAATAATTTAAAATATGATTTAGAAAAAAATATAAATAGTTTGTTTGAAACAATTATTAATATTTTCAATTTAGAATTTGATACAGCTATTAAAAATATTATTTCTATTTGCGAGGATTCTGATATTTTAAATAGTAATAAATTTATTACAAATTCTATTAATCAAATGAAATTAGAAAGTTATGAAGAAATTGAACGTTTATTAGAAAATAAGAAACAAACTTTATATGATACTCTGCAGACTTTACAGTTTAAAGAGGAATCTTTAAATCAATATTATGAATTAGTTTTTTGTACTACGAAAGAGTTTAAAATGAATTTAAATCAATATTGTATTCAAAATGTTCAAAGTAAAGGATTAGAAATCTTAAATCAATTTATTTTAGAACACGTAGAAGAAGAAAAGGAAAACTTAGCAGTTAGTAGAATTACGGATTATTTAAAGAATCGTTTGTATGGAAAATTGGAGACTAAAATCCATATGGAAGTTATGTTACGTGATAATAATTTAATTAATAAAGCAAAAGAAACATATTTGCGTTATCAAGACATTTCTTCTAAGACTACAAAAAATTAGTATAGATTAAATTCTATACTTTTTTTGTATAATATTAGTAATTTTTCTAACAATAAAGATAGAAAGAAGGTTATATATGAAAGCAACTGGTGTTGTTAGAAGAATTGATGATTTAGGTCGTATCGTAATACCAAAAGAAATTCGTAGAAATTTTAAAATTAATGAAGGGGATAGCATTGAAATTTTTGTAGATAATAATGGGATTATTTTAAAAAAATATTCTTTATTAGATGATATGGTTGAACTTTCTTCAAAATTAGTAGAATTAGTTTATAAAGTTTATGGGAAAAGTATTTTTGTAACTGATAAAGAAAAGGTAATTGCAGTATCCAAAAATTTTGAGAAAAATTATTTGAATAAAGAACTTTCTAGTTTTGTAAAAGAAAATATTGATAAGAGAAGTGAGGTTACTATGGCTGAAGGATTTTCTATCATATCTTCTGAAAAATTATCCTATGCTAGTTTTTTTTGTCCTATGATTGTGAATAGTGATTCTTTAGGAAGTATTATTTTAGTGGATCAAGAAATTACGGAAGAAGATAAGAATCTTACTCGATTTATTGCTTCTATTTTAGTAAAAAATCTTGAAGAATAAAAAAAACTATGTTATAATTTAACTCATAAAAGTTTTGAAGGAAAGAGTTATTGGAAATCTATTTTAGAGAGTCTAGTTAGGTGAAAGTAGATATAGAGAAACAATAATAAATGGTTCTGGAGCTGATAAATATTAAGATTTATTCGTTACTTGCGTTAAAAGTTAAGTGTATAAGTATTTACTTATAAATTAAGGTGGTACCGCGATTATTCGTCCTTATAGCGAATAATCGTTTTTTATTGGAGGATGTTATTATGGCAAGATACTTTGAGAAAATAAGTTTTGAACAATTTAAAAAAGATGTAAAAGATGATATCGAGTTATATCATGCATATAATATTCCAAGGAGAAGTACTAAAGAAAGTGCAGGATATGATTTTGAATCTATTATCGATTTTATGTTAAAGCCAGGAGAAACTTTGAAAATACCTCTTGGAGTAAAAATTCATATGAATCGTGGAGATGTTATGTTTTTACTCGTTCGCAGTAGTCAAGGTTTTCAGTATAATGTACGAATGTGTAATCAAGTTGGTGTTTTTGAAGCAGATTACTGCGATAATCCAGATAATGAAGGACATGCTTGGATTCGATTACAGAATCATGGTGATCAAGATTATGTTGTTCATCGTGGTGATAAGATTTGCCAGGCAATATTTACTAAATTTTTAACAGTTGATGATGAAGAAGAAATTAGTACTATTAGAACAGGTGGAATTGGTTCTACTGATAGAAAGGATGATTAAAAATGGAAAAATATTATATTTCAACCGCAATTGCTTATACTTCAGGAAAGCCTCATATTGGAAATACTTATGAGATTGTGTTAGCAGATAGTATTGCACGTTATAAAAGATTAAAGGGATTTGATGTTTATTTTCAAACAGGAACAGATGAACATGGTGAAAAAATTCAATTAAAAGCAGAGGAAAAAGGAATTAGCCCTCAGGAGTTTGTTGATCAAGTATCCACAGAAATTAAAAGAATTTGGGATATTATGAATACTAGTTATGATCGTTTTGTTCGTACTACTGATAAACATCATGAAAGAATTGTTCAAAAAATATTTAAAAAAATGTATGATAAAGGAGATATTTATTTAGGAAAATATGAAGGACTTTATTGTACACCTTGTGAATCTTTCTTTACAGAAAGTCAATTGATAGATGGAAAATGTCCTGATTGTGGTAGAGAAGTTCAGCCTAAGAGTGAAGAGGCATACTTTTTTAGATTATCTAAATATCAGAATCAATTAATTGAATATATTGAGTCCCATCCTGATTTTATTAAACCAGAATCTCGCAAGAATGAAATGATTAATAATTTTATTAAACCTGGGCTTCAAGATTTATGTGTTTCCCGTACTTCTTTTAATTGGGGAATTCCTGTTGATTTTGATCCTAAGCATGTAGTTTATGTTTGGCTAGATGCACTTACTAACTATATTACGAATATTGGCTATGACCCAGATGGCAGTAGTTCAGAATTTTTAAAATATTGGCCTGCTGATCTACATTTAATTGGTAAAGATATTATTCGTTTTCATACCATTTATTGGCCTTGCTTTTTAATGAGTTTAGATTTACCATTACCTAAACAGGTCTTTGGTCATCCATGGTTATTAGTGGGTGAAGGAAAGATGAGTAAATCTAAAGGTAATGTAATTTATGCTGATGATTTAGTCGATGCTTTTGGTGTTGATAGTGTTCGTTATTACGTACTTCATGAAATTCCTTATGCAAATGATGGAAGTCTTACTTATGATTTATTAATTGAAAGAATTAATAGTGACCTTGCTAATATCTTAGGAAATTTAGTAAATCGTACGATTTCGATGGTAAATAAATATTTTGGTGGTAGTATTTCTAATCAGAAAGAATTGGAAAGTTATGATGATGAACTGATTTCTATGGTGAATGAATTAGAAGCAAAAGTAGAAAAGAAAATGGATACTTTGGAAATAGGTGCAGCTTTAGATGAAATTTTTGAAGTTTTAAGAAGAAGTAATAAGTATATTGATGAAGCAACTCCATGGGTACTAGCAAAGGAAGAAGATAAAAAGAATCGTTTAGAGACTGTTTTATATAACTTATTAGAATCTATTCGTGTTTGTGGAATCTTCTTAAGTCCTTTTTTACCTGATACTAGTGAAAGTATTAAAAATCAACTTCAAAATCATCATTCTGAAAGATGCTATTTAGAAGATAATTCTTATACGGTTACTAGTACACCTGAAGCATTATTTATGAGAATTGATAAAGAGAAAAAATTACAGGAATTAGAAGAAAAATAACCCAACAGTTCTTATTTGAGAACTGCTTTTTTATGCTATAATATCTATAGGTGATGTTATGTTTATTGATACTCATATGCATATTAGTGATACAGAAGGTATTAGTCCTGATTTATATGTGCAACATGCTTTGGATGCTAATGTAAAATGTTTGATTGCTTCTTTTTGTGAGAAAGATGATCTTCTATTATCCACTAAATTTGTGGAAAAATATGATTCCTTATATGCGGCAGTGGGATATCATCCTGAAATTGCTAACAAAATTGTGGATAAAGATTTTGAAATATTAGAAGAACTTGTTAAAAACAATAAAAAAATTGTAGCAATTGGAGAAATTGGTCTTGACTATTATTGGAATAAAGATAATCAAGAACAGCAGCGAAAAGTTTTTAGAAAACAGCTAGAACTAGCGGAAAAATTAAATCTACCTGTTATTATCCATAGCCGAGATGCCATAGGGGAAACATATGAAATTTTATCTCGATATCATGTTAGAGGAATTATTCATTGTTTTAGTGGAAGTTTAGAAATGGCACAAAAGTTTATTCATTTAGGCTTTTTATTAGGAATTGGTGGGGTTGTTACTTTTAAAAATAGTAAACTCTACCAGGTAATTAGTAACATTTCTCTTACTTCCATTGTTTTAGAAACGGATAGTCCATATTTAACTCCGGAACCTAATCGTGGAAAAATTAATGAATCTAGTAATATTCCTTTTATCGCTCAAAAAATAGCAGAAATTACTAATGTATCAATCGAAAAAGTTGCAGAGATCACTACTAAAAATGCTATTCAATTATTTGACTTGACATTCAAAATATGATATAGTTACTTTTAGAGTAGACCATGGTAGGTGATTGGTTATGAAAAACAAGAAACAAAAATTTTATAGAGTTATGGCATCCCGTTTTTTATTTGTGATTTGTGTTTTTTGTTTTTGTCTTTATTTTCTTTCTCCTACCAATAATAAGATGAATAGTATTAGTAATATTAACGGTGTAAAATCAATTGAAGCTATTCATATTATTACGAAGTATGATAATCGTAATCATACTCTTTTAGTACGTGAAGTAAGCGACATGTACGAAGCAAGTTTATATGGTCCACAAATGCCCATTTCTTTTACAGGACAAATGACTGCTTATAATCCTATTTGCGTGGGATGTACAGGAAAAGTATATTGTCCCCCAAGACAAGATGTAACCAAAGGTAATATTTATTTTGATGATAATACCTATGGTAAAATTCGTATTTTAGCTGCTGATTATGCAATTCCTTGTGGCACAATCGTAAAAATAACTAATGTTAGTTTTTCTGATGAACCAATTATTGGAATTGTCTTAGATAGAGGTGGCGCTATTAAAGGAAATATTATGGATTTTTTAGTAACGGAAACTGATGATATGGATATTGTTGGAAGACAACGAGGCGTTCATTATGAAGTTTTAAGATGGGGTTGGTAATATAGGAGGTTAGTATGCAAGATTCAAATTTTGAGCAAGAAGACAAAGAAAAAAAGAATTATTGGATTTATTTATTTTTCTTTTCCATCCTTTTATTTTTTTGCGTGTTTGGTATTACGTATTCTATTTATAATTCAGATGGTAGTGATAATGAGTTAGGTACAGGAAACATTGTATTTACTTATTCAGATGTTGGTCAAGTTGGTAATGGAATCGCTCTTAAGAATGCTATTCCTATTTCAGACTCCTTAGGGAAATCTATGATAGGAACCAATCAGTATTTTGATTTTTCTACTACTGCTACTACTGATAAGGCTAATCTTCAATACCAGTTATTGATTAAAAAAGATGATACTTCGACTCTTGATGATAAGAATGTACGTATTTATTTAACGCAATTAATAGGCAATATTGAACAAGAATTAATTTTAGATGATTTTTCTAATTTACCACAAGTGGATATTAATAAAACAAAATATTATCTTTTATATCAAAAAACTTTGAAAGCAGGATTAGAAAATTATAGTGATTCTTTTCGATTAAGAATGTGGGTAAAAGATACTGCTGTTGGTTATGAAAATCAACGTTTTTCTATCAAAGTTGATGTATATGCTTATCAAGTAGAGGAGGATTAGTAATGTCTCAAAATAAATATTATCTTATAGGAAGTTTTCTTCTATTTTTATCATTAATTTTTCTTTTCTCTGGTATTAGTTATTCCATTTTTAACTTTTTAGGAACAGGAATGACAAATAATGTTATTCAAACGGGTAGAATTATTTTTTCTTATTCAGATGCTGATGGTAGTGGAAATGGAATTTCGATTCAAAATGCAATTCCTATTCCAGATGAGCAAGGAAAAGTTTTATCAGGAACTCAAGAGTACTTTGATTTTACTGTTTCTGCCAATACAACTTCTAGTAATGTTTCTTATGAAATTGCAGCATTAAAGGGCGAGGATTCTACATTAGATGAAAAATATGTTAAAATTTATTTAACTACTCTTGATGGTGATACAGAGCAAACTACTCCTATTACAGGGCAACAATCTAGTGTATTAACTTATGCTAATTTAACAGATACTTCTAATCCATTATTATCTGGCAAAACAATTTATTATGGCTCTGTCAGTGCAGGTGAAGTATCCTATGGAAAAAGGTTTCGTTTGAGGATGTGGGTAACGGATTTAAATAATCCTAATTTAGATTATACTGAAATAAACGATAAACATTTCTCTTTAAAAGTTTCCGTTGCTGCTAGTAGTATTTATTAAAAAATGTAAAGAAAGACATTTGTTTTTCTTTTTTTATTTTACTTCATTTTTCGTATGTGTTATTATTATCTTAGTATAATAGGAATAGATAGGGTGATTGTATGAATGATTTCAAAAAAATATTTCGATTTTTATCATCGGTATTATTCTATTCTGTTTTAGCAGTATTAGTTATTGTGGTATTTATGTTTTTGGCTTATTTTGTAGATCAGAAAATTGGGAATAGTAAAGGAGAAAAAAGAGGACCTTTATTTGGTGCTTACGTTATTATTAGTGAGAGTATGATTCCTAGTATTAATGTTTACGATGCTGTAGTTACGGTCAGAGTAAAACAAGATCACATTAAAATCAATGATATCATTACTTTTATTAATAGTGAAATCGAAACAGCAGGTACACCAATTACTCACCGTGTTATTGGTATTGTTGAAACAGAAGATGGTATAAAATATAGAACTAAAGGAGATCATAATAATACAGAGGATTTTGCATTAACTAGTCCTAGTGATGTTATTGGTAAAGTTTATCTTCGTATTCCCATGATTGGTTATATTCAAATTTTTATGACAAAGCCTATTGGTTGGTTACTAGTGATTGTGTTACCATGTTTATTTATTATTGGTAGTGATTTATTGCGATTAATTGGAATTACGAAAAAGGACAAAAACAGTTCTCAAGATCAGAGTCCAATAGTCTTAGATTCTTTAGAAATTCCTAGTAATTCTAATCAAAATATGGCTCCTAACAATATCAATCAGACTACACCTTTGAATGTTACACAAAATACTGTTTTTTCTTCTTCTGTTGTACCTAGTCAGTCCTCTTTAAACGCACCACAACAGGAACAAACTAATATTTCACCATTACCAAATGATTCAGAAAATAATCAAGCTGCTTCTGTTGTACCTAGTCAGTCCTCTTCAAACATACCACAACAGGAACAAACTAATATTTCACCATTACCAAATGATTCAGAAAATAGTCAAGCTTCTTCTGAACAACAAATTTTATAGGAGGTTCTATGGATTTTTTTAAACAATATATTAAAATTATGAATTATGCCCTAATGGGATTGGTATTTGGATTTGCATTTTTCTATCTTTTATCTAATGCCTATCATTATTTAGAAATTAGAAAAGATTTTTATGCTGATGATAATACTCAACTGTTATTTAATAAAATTAATGAAAAAATGGATCATATCACACAAAATATTTCTAAATTTAATTCCACTACCTATTCTGGAAATCTTTCTTCAAATCGGATGTTAGCTATTCAAAGTAATTTACAAACTTGTGTACAAAAATTTAATAACGAAACGATTCAAAGTATTCAGGATATGAAAAAAATTTCTATTATTGATGTTTATCGATTACGTGAATCTTATGAAAATGATATTTTTAATGATTGCATTGTTTATAATTTACATTGGACTACTACTGTTACGAAGGAAAATTTTAATAGTTCTTATTTAATTCAAAATCAACCTTTAATTCAATTATATATAGAGTCTTTACGTACGGAGACATCTTATTTAAAAAAAGATTTAATTAATAATAGTAGTTATTTTTATAATACTAGTGCTGCTTCTTTCATTAAACATAATACCAAAGATGGTTTTTATGAAGTTATGAGTTCTTATAATAAAGCTGCTAGTTTCGTTGAATATATATCTGATTGGTTTGCTGGTGAGGTGGAAGGAATCTATGATTAAAATTATTAATATTATTTTATCTTTTTTAAAAATGATTATGTTGTTAGTATGTTTTGTTTTTAGTTTCTTTATTATTGTGAATATGTATCAAAGGTTAGATAAGAATATTGGTGATTCTATTTATAATTTTATTCCTTTTGTATTATTATTTATTTTATTTGCTATTAATTTTGTTTTGAGGCAGAAAAGTGTAAATCAATGTTTATTTTATAATATTACTTGTTGTTTAGTATTTGCCTTTATTTTATTTGCAGTTTATCGTACATTTATGGATCAAAATATGATTGCTATTATCCGATTAGGTTATCATATTAACTTCAATTATTTTGCCGATATTATTGCACCTATGAGAGCAATGCTATATATTTTGTGTTTAAGTAATGTATTGTTGATGATTGATGGAATTGATTTTTCTAAAAAAGTAGAAAATGGGGAGTAGATAGAATTTACTTCTTTTTCTTTCGGTTCTATGTTATATTAATAATGGTGATTTTATGAATTCTGAAGAATTTCATTTTAAAAAAAGGTATGGTCAAAATTTTTTAAAAGATGATACCATTCCTAAAAAGATAGTGGAAGTAAGCGATATTTTAGAAGATAGTTTAGTCATTGAAATAGGACCTGGTGCAGGAGCATTGACAAAATTACTTGCTACTAAAGCTAAGCAAGTTCTTGCATATGAAATAGATGAATCCCTTGAAGAAATATTGGATCATGAATTATTAGAATTTTTAAATGTAGAAGTTATTTATGATGATTTTTTAAATCGGGATATCCAGCAAGATTTAAAAAAATATACTTTTTCGCATTTATACGTCGTTGCTAATTTACCTTATTATATTACGACTCCTATTATTACAAAGTTAATCGAAGACAATTTATCGATTGAAAAAATAGTCATAATGGTTCAAAAAGAAGTAGCAGATCGGTTTTGTGCTAAGCCAAAAACTAAAGAATATGGTTCCATTACCGTATATTTAAATTATTATTTTCATATTAAAAAAGAGTTTTTTGTTAGTCGTAATTGTTTTATTCCTAGACCTAACGTTGATAGTCAAATTATCTCTTTTACCAAAAAAGATAATTTACTTCCTTTAAAAAATCGTCACCTTTTCTTTCAAATTGTTCGTGATAGTTTTCAATTTAAAAGAAAAACATTACGTAATAACTTGAAAAAATATGATTTGAACAAAATAGAAGAAATCTTAAAACAATATCATTTAGATTTAAATGTAAGAGCAGAGGAACTTCCTTTAGAAGTTTTTGTCGAAATTGGTAACAATTTGTAAATAAATATATCTTTCTTTTTTTATTTGTGGTATACTTTTAAAGTAGGAGGCTATCATGGTAGAAGATAAAAGATTGGAAGACATTTTAAATCGATTAGAAACTTTGGAACAAAAGTTTAATTGTTTGGAGAAAAAAATAAATCAGGATAACAATACTATTTTGAATTCTAATTTATTACACTCAGAAGTAACTTCTCATACATCTACTGAAAATAACAGTGATGATTCTATTTCTTTTGCTGCTTTAAAAAACCCTGCTAATCTAATTAGTTCTTTAGATTTTCAGGAAACTGATTTACCGTCTCTTGGCTCTCTTGAAAAAGAAACCAGTGACATTTTTCAAATAGGGAATCTCCCCTCTACCCAATCTGTTGTTAATAGTTCTTCTGGTTTTACGAGTGCTCATTTAGTTTTACTTGTTTCTTGCTTATCTTCTATCATATTATTTACTTTGGGAATCTTTTTTATAGCAAAATAATATTATAAATAGTCATCTTTTTTCAGTTATTAGTCGTAAAAATTATAAAGAATAGAAAGTATGGAGTTTAGATATGAAAAGAATGATATTTGGTATTTTCTTTGGTATTCTTGGTATTATTAGTATAACTTTAGGCATTAGTTATTCTTTTTATAATTATGCTCATGAAGGATCTAATGATAATATTATTACTACCGATAAAATTATATTTTTATATAATAGTTTACCTGATATAGAAAATGGAATCTCTATTCAAAATGCTACACCTATCTCAGATGAACAAGGTAAAGTTTTATCGGGAATTCAGGAATATTTTGATTTTGAAATCATTTATAATGGAAATAGTTTATATAACATTCCTTATGAAATTACTGTAAGAAAAACAAAGGATTCTACTATGGATGACCAGTTTCTTAAAGTATATTTAACAGAATTAAATAATAATTTAGAAGAAACTAGATTATTGGAACCATTTATTCAACTAGCTCAAACTGAACAAATTAAAGAGGAACAATATATAGAGAAAATTATTTATCGTGATGAGATTCAGAAAAATCAAAGCAATTATGATAAAAAATTTCGTTTAAGAATATGGAATAGTACCGATGGTCTCAATGAAACTACTGTACCATCTTCTGATAGTACTTTTTCTCTTACCGTTCATGTTTATGCATCAGGAGTAGCAGTTATTAGTGAAGAACCCAATTAAAATGTACTAAATATATTTTTATAAGAATATCACTTTATAACAAGTGATATTTTTTATAAAATTGTTGACATCTAAGAAAATGCCATTTTACATGATTTCTACCAAATATAATTGACATTATTACGTTTACAAATAGTATTTAATTGATTATATCAATTTTTATTATGTAAACTTTGTTAATAGTTTACACTTAATATTTGAATATTAGTTGACATTCTTTTTTTAGAAAGAGTAGAATGAAGTTAAGAAGGATGAAGACGGGTGTTGATTATGAAACAGAGAATTACATTTGGAATTTTATTAACGATAATCGGAATTATCAGTCTTACTTTAGGGACTAGTTTTTCCTTTTTTGACTATGCTCAACAAGATGTTTCTGATCATATCATATCTTCCGGAAAATTAGCTTTTCAATATGTTGATACTTTAGGTATCGGAAATGAAATCAGTATTACAGATGCTACTCCTAAAACAGATGAATTAGGTAAAATTCAAGCAGAAGATGGTGAATATTTTGATTTTAAAATCACTAGTAATGTTTCCAATAACTATGATATTCCATATGAAATCACTGCTAGAAAAAATGGTAATTCTACGATTAGTGAAAACGCTATTAAAGTATATTTAACAGAATTAAATGGATCTCATGAGGATGAATTATTATTAAATACATATCAGCAATTAAATCAGACCGATAAGATAGATGAAAATAAGTATATTGAAAAAGTTATTTATCAAGGAGAAATTCCAAAAAATCAAAATCTTTACGAGAAAAAATTTCGTTTAAGAGTATGGGTAGATCAAGATTATTTATCTTCTTCGCAAACATTTTCTATTACTATTAATGTTTATTCTAATGGAACAGTCGTTATGAGTGATGAAGAAAATACCCAGAAAAATAATCAAAATATTGTTGAAACATTACCTACGGTAGAACCTTCAGTAGATAATTCTCAATCTAATAATGTTCCAGAAATTCCTGATGTTTCCGATACCCCTGATAATTTTCAACCTGCTCCTAGTCCTAGCCCTGAAGTGAATAATCCTCCTGAAAATCATAGTTCTACTCAAGGCAATTCTGATTCTAATATAAGAATGAATTTAGAAACAAAAAAATTATATAAACATCCAAAATGGGGAACGATATGGGCAACTTTGAAAATTCCTGATATTGGGTTAGAAGCACCAATATATCATGGAGATACTCCAGAAATGATCGATGCAGGAATTGGACATTATGCAGGTAGTTATTTTCCAGGAGAGGGAGCTTCTGTCATTTTTGCTTCTCATAATAGTAAAGAGCATTTTATGTATTTACCACAGTTACATGTAGGTTCTCAAGTAATTGTAGAAGCAGTCTATGGTACTTTAGTTTATGAAGTAACTTCTACCAAAATTATTCAAGATACTGATACTGCTAGTTTACCTATTCAGACAGATGAAGAAATATTAATGATGTATACTTGTTATCCTATGGGTACCAATGAATATAAAGTCCAACGATATGTTGTTTATTCTAAATTAGTTAGTGAAAGTTATTATTAATCATTCTATTATTTATTGAATATTAAAAAATAAAAAGCATATATTTCATTGATGAGGTGAGATATATGCTTTTTCGTGTTGGAGATATCGTAACTAGAAATTCTTATCATAATGATACTTTTTTTGTGATTACGGCAATTGAAGGAGATATTGCTTATTTAAAAGGAATCAATTTAAGACTATATGCTGATAGTACTTTAGAGGATTTACAAAAAGTAGAAAATCAAGATGTCATTGATGATGAGAGAATTACTAGTAAACTTACAGATACTTTAAAATTGGATCGCAATGAATTTTTTTATTTACCAGGTAAAGTTCTTCATATTGATGGGGATGAGGATTATTTAAAAAGATGCATGAATTTTTATAAAAAATTAAACATCATGTCCTATGGTGTGAAATTAAAAGAAGCAGATATCAAAACAGAAATTCAAAGTTATTTAGAAAAATTAAATCCAGATATTGTGGTAATTACAGGACATGATGCTTATTATGCTCGAAAAGGTTCGCAGGATAATATTGCTAACTATAAAAATACTTCTAATTTTATCGATGCTGTTAAGATTGCCAGGGGATATGAAAAGAATCAAGATAAATTAATTATTATTGCTGGTGCATGCCAAAGCAACTATGAAGAATTAATTAAAGCTGGGGCTACTTTTGCATCTAGTCCTAAAAGAATTAATATTCATGCTTTAGATCCTGCGATTATTGCTTCTTATTTGGCATTATATGATCGTAATCAAACAGTCGACTTATTGGAAGTTTTGAATAAAACAAAGTCAGGTGCTGATGGTATTGGTGGGGTTGCAACAAAAGGATGTATGTTTGTGGGGTATCCAAGATGAATATTGAAAAAGTAAGAAATAAAATTAATTCTTATAAAGGGCAAACTCTTCATTTTCGCTTTAATGGCAGTAGAAATCAGATTGAAGAATTTTCGGCCACCATCATCGATACTTATCCATCCATTTTTATTGTAAGAGTTGAAGATAGTACTTTAGTTAAGTCTTTCAGTTATAGTGATGTTTTAATTCATAAACTTGTTATGTTAGTTAGTTCGTAAACTTTGTGTAAAATTGTTGCTTTTTTTTATAAAGTATTATATGATTATAGCATAAAGTATTTACTTTAGAAGGAGGATACACATGAAGATTACATCTGTCAATGTACGTAAGATTGAAAAAGAAGGTTCTAGAATGAAAGGAATTGCATCTGTATTATTAGATGATAGCTTTGCAGTTCATGATATTAGAATCATTGAAGGAGAAAAAGGATTATTTATTGCTATGCCTAGTAAGAAAACTCCTACTGGAGATTATAGAGATATTGCACATCCAATTAATCCAGAAGTTCGTTCTATGTTTGAAGAAGCTATTCTTAAAGCATATGATGAAGCTGAAGATGTTGTTGCAACAGAAGAATAATAAAAATTCAGGAACTACCCACATGGTGGTTCTTTTTTTCTTTTCTACAAAAGAAGTTTATGTTAAAATATAAGAAGAGAGTAGGGATAGAATGAAAGGTTATGAAGGAGAGAGTTTTCTAAATCGAATTTATCAAGATTTACATTTATCAGAAGAAGTTATGCACACAGCAAGTAAGAGTGATAAAAAAGAAGAAAAAGTAAGAAAATATTTAGAACGATTAGAAAGAGTAGAAGAACTAGCTAAAAATAGGAAACCTCACAGATTAGAATTATTCAAAGAATTATTCTATCAAAAGTATGTGATAAAACCAGAAAATATTCTCGACTCCTATTTTGAACATCAAAAGAAGATGGCATTAGACAGAGGATATGGTCATGTAGATTATACGGAAGCAGAGAAAAAAGAGATGAAAGAGACCATCATTCAAAATCAAAAGAAATCTTTAGATCAATGGTTAGAATATTTCATAGAAAATGATGCTAAGTATCCTGAATGGTTTAAATATTATGCATTTCAAGGAATGGTAAGGCTAGGAAGTTATAATAAAGAAACTGGAAGTTTTAATAAAAGAACAGAATTCACAACGAATGTCTTTGTAGATTTAAATTATGAAGCTTTGGCATTAGTATATGATTCGTTAAGTCAATTTATAGAAGGAAAAGAGATAGAGGGAGAGTTATTAAAGAAGTTATTAGAAGGTGGCAGCTTTTCAAAATTATATTCTTATATGATACAAAAAGTAGATTCTGTAAAGAAAGATATTGTAGATAGTAAAGAAGGTATTTGGATAAAGTATCCAAAAGGAAGTAATCCCGAAGAGTTAGTTCAAGGTATCGAAGGAAGAGGAACAGGTTGGTGTAGTGCGGGATTAGAAACAGCAAGGACACAACTACTGGGAGGAGACTTTTATATTTATTATACGAAAGATAGTAGTGGAGAATATAAACAACCAAGAATAGCTATTCGAATGGAAAATAATAGTATTGGAGAAATTAGAGGAATAGCAGCTAATCAGAATTTAGAATCTGAGATGGAGGAAGTAGTAAAAGAGAAATTAAAAGAGTTTCCAGATCGAGAAAGATATTATCAAAAAGTAGAAGATATGGAAAAGTTAACGAAGATATATGAAGAATATCGAGTAAGAGAGTTAGAAAATGAAGAGTTAAGATTTCTATATCAGATTGATCAAAAAATATTAGGATTTGGATATCTAGAAGATCCAAGAATACAAGAAATATTAAGAAATAGAGATTATCAAGAAGATTTATCAAAAGCAATTGGCTGCAAAAAAGAAGAAGTAAGTAATGATATACGTGATATTTTATCTAGGAAGAAGATTGTATGTTTTTCTGGTAATTTAAATTTAAGCAATGTTATAAATGATAGAACCATTCCATCGTACAAAGATTTCAAATTACCAGAATATGTTATAGGAAATTTAAGATTATTAACTTTAACCAATCTTAATGGAATTAAATTACCTAGGATAGTAAGTGGATATTTAGATTTAAGTGGTTTAGAAAGTGCTAAAGGTTTAGTTTTACCAGAAATAGTAAATGGATATTTAGATTTAAGTGGTTTAGAAAATGCTGAAGGTTTAATTTTCCCAAAAACAGTAAATGGAGATTTACATTTAAGTGGTTTAGAAAATGCTGAAGGTTTAAATTTACCGGAAACAATAAATGGAAGTTTATATTTAAGAGGTTTAAAAAATGCTGAAGGTTTAGTTTTACCAGAAGTAGTAAATGGAGGTTTGTGGTTAAATACTTTAGAAAGTGCTGAAGGCTTAAATTTACCGGAAACAATAAATGGAAGTTTATATTTAAGCGGTTTAAAAAATACTAAAGGCTTTAATTTGCCAAAAACAGTAAATGGAGATTTATATTTAAGCGGTTTAAAAAATGCTGAAGGTTTAGTTTTACCAGAAGTAGCAAATGGAGGTTTGTGGCTAAATGGTTTAGAAAATGCTGAGGGCTTAAATTTACCGAAAACAATAAATGGAAGTTTATATTTAAGTGGTCTAAAAAATGCTGAAGGCTTAAATTTACCGGAAACGATAAATGGAAATTTAATTTTAAATGGTTTAGAAAATGCTGAAGGTTTAGTATTACCAGAAGTAGTAAATGGAGATTTATGGTTAAATAGTTTAGAAAATACTGAAGGTTTAGTTTTACCAAAAACAATAAATGGCGTTTTATATATAGAAAACTTAGTTACTTTAGATGGACTAATTGTACCAAAAGGTTTTTCTTGTTTTGAAGTTTCTTCTCCTTATTTTACTATACAAGATTTGATTGATAGATCATTAGAACAGAATAATGAAAAAATAAAAACAAAGAAAATAACGAAGCAAGAAGGATTTACTAAAGTAGGTATTCTAATTTTGATGAATCTTTTGGTTAGCATTGGTATTATTGTGTTAGGAGTTATCTTAATTAGGTAAATCAGATTATTGTAATCTTTCCTATTTTTTCATTTAACAGAATCATTGATGATGATTCTTTTTTCTTTTCTAAAAAAGAAGTTTATGTTAAAATATAAGAAGAGAGTAGGGATAGAATGAAAGGTTATGAAGGAGAGAGTTTTCTAAATCGAATTTATCAAGATTTACATTTATCAGAAGAAGTTATGCACACAGCAAGTAAGAGTGATAAAAAAGAAGAAAAAGTAAGAAAATATTTAGAACGATTAGAAAGAGTAGAAGAACTAGCTAAAAATAGGAAACCTCACAGATTAGAATTATTCAAAGAATTATTCTATCAAAAGTATGTGATAAAACCAGAAAATATTCTCGACTCCTATTTTGAACATCAAAAGAAGATGGCATTAGACAGAGGATATGGTCATGTAGATTATACGGAAGCAGAGAAAAAAGAGATGAAAGAGACCATCATTCGAGATCAAAAGAAATCTTTAGATCAATGGTTAGAATATTTAATAGAAAATGATGCTAAGTATCCTGAATGGTTTAAATATTATGCATTTCAAGGAATGGTAAGGTTAGGAAGTTATAATAAAGAAACTGGAAGTTTTAATAAAAGAACCGAATTCACAACGAATATCTTTGTAGATTTAAATTATGAAGCTTTGGCATTAGTATATAATTCATTAAGTAAATTTATAGAAGGAAAAGAGATAGAAGAAGAGTTATTAAAGAAGTTATTAGAAGGTGGAAGTTTTTCAAAATTATATTCTTATATGATACAAAAAATAGATTCAGTAAAGAAAGATAGTAGTGGAGAATATAAACAACCAAGAATAGCTATTCGAATGGAAAATGATAGTATTGGAGAAATTAGAGGAATAGCAGCTAATCAGAATTTAGAATCTGAGATGGAGGAAGTAGTAAAAGAGAAATTAAAAGAGTTTCCAGATCGAGAAAGATATTATCAAAAAGTAGAAGATATGGAAAAGTTAACGAAGATATATGAAGAATATCGAGTAAGAGAGTTAGAAAATGAAGAGTTAAGATTTCTATATCAGATTAATCATCAAATATTAGGATTTGGATATCAAGAAGATCCAAGAATACAAGAAATATTAAGAAATAGAGATTATCAAGAAGATTTATCGAAAGTATTAGGATGCAAAAAAGAAGAAGTAAGTAATGATAAACAGGATATTTTATCTAGGAGGAAGATCATATGTTTTTATGGCGATTTAGATTTAGGAAATGTTATAAATGATAGGACCATTCCATCGTACAAAGATTTCAAATTACCAGAATATGTTATAGGCGATTTAGAATTACAAAAGATATCAAAACTTAATGGAATTCAGTTACCTAGAATAGTAAATGGAAGTTTATGGTTAAATAGTTTAAAAAATGCTGAGGGCTTAAATTTACCAAAGACAGTAAATGGGAATTTAAATTTAAACAGTTTAGAAAATGCTGAAGGCTTGATTTTACCTGAAACAATAAATGGAGATTTATGGTTACAGGATTTAATAAGTGCCAAAGGTTTAAGGTTATCAAACATGATTAATGGAAGTTTATGGTTAACTAATTTAAAAAGTGCAGAGAATTTAGTTTTACCAAAAACAATAAATGGCCTTTTAGATTTAGGAAATTTAGAAAGTGTTGAAGGTTTAGTTTTACCAAAAACAATAAATGGCGTTTTATCTATAAAACACTTAGTTACTTTAGATGGACTAATTGTACCAAAAGGTTTTTCTTGTCTTGATGTTGTTTCTCCTTATTTTACTATACAAGATTTGATTGATAAATCATTAGAGCAGAATAATGAAAAAGGAAAGATAAAGGAAAAGACGAAGCAAGAAGGATTTACTAAAGTAGGTATTCTAATTTTGATGAATCTTTTGGTTAACATTGGTATTATTGTGTTAGGAATTATCTTAATGAATTAAATAAGATTATTGTAATCTTTCATATTTTTTTTTACTTGTTCATATATTTTATTAGGAGGAAATATTATGGACAAGGATCAGAGTATTACAAATTATAATCATAGTATTAATATTTTAGAGAGAAAAAATATTTTAGTAACAGGGGTAAAAAAAATAGAAAGTTTTGATGATGAAGAATTTTTAATGGAAACCGTGATGGGATTTTTAGTATTAAAGGGGGAAGGACTAGAATTATTGAAATTAGATACCATGCAAGGTAATGTTTCTATTAAAGGATTCTTGAAATCATTTTCTTATGTAGAAGATGGAATGAAAAAAGATAAAGAAAATAATATTATTAGTAGGTTATTTAAATAATGATTTTATCCATTCAACTACAAGTATTAATCGTTTCTTTTATCTATGGAATCTTATTCTCTTATTTGTTAAAACTACAGTATCAGTTTTTGTTTGAAACTAAATTTCTTTATAAATTAGTGGTTACTGTTTTATTTGTACTGGATAATTGTTTATTATATTTTATTATCTTAAAGACGATTAATCATGGGATGTTTCATCTCTATTTTCTGTTTTCCTTAATCTTAGGATTTTTATTAGGAAACTATCTAATTTCGAAAAAAAATATATCTTGACATTTTTTGTGTAAAGAAGCAAAAGATGTCATTTTATTTCATTGAAAATTTATCTAAATTATGATAATAATGATAATAGGAGATGAGACTATGGCTGCAAAAAAGAAGAAATTTACTATCAAATATCGTTTATTTTTTATTGCTCCTATTTGCTTATTAGTTATCATTACCGTTTTTGCGACCATAGGTAGTTACTGGGTAAAGATTTCCCAGAAATATGAAGAAAAAAATCAGTTGGAAAAAGAAATTATTGCTTTAAAAGAAGAAGAAGAAGTTTTGAAAGTAGATGTAGATCGATTACAAGATCCTGATTATGTAGCACGATATGCTAGAGAAAAATATATGTATTCTAAAGAAGGAGAAATTATATTAAGGCTACCTGAAGATGATGAATAAGTTTTTATAAAGAAAGTGTAAATTAGGCACTTCTTTTTTGTTTTTTATAGTGGTTTTTTATCTGTTATGGTAAAATACTTATGAAGTGATGTTGAAACAGGTGATTCTATGAAACAAGCTTATGAATATTTAATACATTTATTGAAAGCAAAAGATGTGATTGTGGTAGGAGTATCTGGTGGTCCAGACTCTATGGCCCTTTTATATTTATTAAAAGAAATTCGAAAAGATTTAGATATTTTTTTGGTATGTAGCCATGTGAATCATAATGTGAGAAAAGAAAGTGCCAAAGAAAAAGAATTCTTAGAAGATTGGTGTTTCAAAAATGATATTGTCTTCGAATCTATGATGATTGAAAAATATGGAGATGATAATTTTCATAATGAAGCAAGGACCATTCGTTACCATTATTTTGAATCTTTGGTAGAAAAATATCATGCTAATTATTTAATGACTGCTCATCATGGAGATGACTTAATCGAAACAATTTTAATGCGTTTAACTCGTGGTTCTACCTTAAAAGGGTATGGTGGGTTTTATCAAGAGGTGCAAATGGATACTTATCAAATTATTAGACCCCTTGTCTATGCTACCAAAAAAGAGATTGAAGAATATGATCAGAAACATAAAATTCCATATGTTATCGATCAATCTAATCATAAAGATAAATATACAAGAAATCGTTATCGTAAAATAGTACTTCCTTTTTTAAAAAAAGAAGATCCAAAAGTACATGAGAAATTCTTAAAATTTAGTAAAATCATTAATGAATATGATGAATATATTGATCATCAGGCTAAAAAAGCTTTTTTGAATGTTTATGAAGATGAACAATTGAGTATTTCTAAATACTTAGATTTGGAACCTTTATTACAAGATAAAGTTTTATATAATTTATTAGAAACCATTTATCATGACGATTTAATTTTAGTCAATGATAAACATATTCAATTAGTAAAAAAATTAATTTTTTCAAATAAGAAGAATACTTATATTTATTTACCCAATAATATTAAAGTAGTGAAATCTTATGATATCCTAGAATTTACTCATGATGGGGAAAATGAAGATAACTATAATATAGAATTAATTGATTATGCAATACTACCTAATGGTAAACATTTAGAAGTTGTTGATTCTTGTGATACTAATGGTAATGATGTCTGTCGTTTATCTAGTTCTGATGTAATGCTACCTCTTTATGTACGAACTAGAAAACATGGGGATAAACTAGCTTTAAAAGGTACTAATGGTCATAAAAAAGTAAAAGATATTTTAATTGATAGTAAGATTCCTATGAAAGATAGAGAACTTTGGCCTATTGTGGTTGACAGTCAAGATACCATTGTTTGGATACCTGGTTTAAAAAAGAGTAAATTTAATAAGCAAAAAAATGAAAAATGTGATATAATAGTTAAATATTACTGAAGGAGATGCAAAAAATGAATAAAAATACGATAAAAAAAGGGATTTTGCCATACTTATTTTTGGTTTTAATTATCTTTGGTGTTTACTACTTATTTAATGTTTTAAACCAAAAAGTAAATGTATTAACTTATAATGAACTAATTGAAGTTTTAGATCAAGGAACTGTTACAGAAATGGCTATTACTCCAAAAGAAAGAGCTGTTGTTTATGAAATTTCTGGTAAGTTGAAAGATTACAAAAAAAATGAGAGTTTCTTTATTCGAGTTCCACTTACTGATTCTGTTATTAAAAATGTACTAGAAGCAGGTAGTCAAAACGATTTTGAATTAATTACTAATGTTGATCCAGAATCTAGTTCTTTCTGGTTGATTCTTATTAATGTATTACCAATTTTATTAATTGTTGGTTTTGGCTTTTTCTTCTTAACTAGACAAATGAATGGTGCTAATAAATCTATGGATTTTGGTAAAAGTAGAGCTAGACTTAGCAACGATACTAATAAAGTAACATTTAAAGATGTTGCTGGATTAAAAGAAGAAAAGGAAGAAGTTAGTGAGTTAATTGATTTCTTAAAGAATCCTAAGAAATTTACGAAACTTGGAGCTAGAATTCCAAAAGGTGTATTATTAGTTGGTCCTCCAGGTACTGGTAAAACTTTACTTGCTAAAGCAGTTGCTGGAGAAGCAAATGTACCTTTCTACTTTATCAGTGGTTCTGACTTTGTAGAATTATTTGTTGGTGTAGGTGCTAGTCGTGTTAGGGATATGTTTAAACAGGCAAAACATAATGCTCCTTGTTTAATTTTTATCGATGAAATTGATGCTGTTGGTAGACAAAGAGGAACTGGTTTAGGTGGAGGTCATGATGAAAGAGAACAGACATTAAATCAATTACTTACAGAGATGGATGGATTTGGTGTCAATGAAGGAATTATTATTATGGCTGCTACCAATAGAGCAGATGTTCTAGATCCTGCTCTTCTTCGTCCAGGTAGATTTGATAGACAAGTAACTGTTGATTTACCTGATGTTCGTGAAAGAGAAGATATTTTAAAAGTTCATGCAAGAAATAAAGTATTAGCTCCTAGTGTCAAATTAGAATTCTTAGCAAAACGTACTCCAGGATTTAGTGGAGCCGCTCTTGAAAACTTATTAAATGAAGCAGCTTTATTAGCAGTAAGAAGAAATAAAGATGCTATTACTATGAGTGAAATTGATGAAGCAACGGATCGTGTCATTGGTGGACCTGCTAAATTATCTAGAAAATATACAGAGCATGAAAGAGAAGTTGTTGCTTATCATGAAGCAGGACATGCCGTTTTGGGTATTAAACTTCCAAATGCAGATGATGTTCAAAAAATTACGATTATTCCAAGAGGCCAAGCTGGTGGATATACCTTAATGATGCCAAAGGAAGAAACATATCTTGCTACTAAGACGGAATTACTTGAAAGAATTACCGGATTACTTGGTGGTAGAGTAAGTGAAGAAATTCGTTTTAAAGAGGTAACAACTGGTGCGCATAATGACTTTGAAAAGGCTACCAAAATTGCACGTGCTATGGTTACTGAGTATGGTATGAGTGATTTAGGACCGGTTCAATTAGAACAGCAAGAAGGTGGCGTTTTCTTAGGAAGAGATTATAATAAAACACGTAATTTCTCTAATGAAATTGCTCATGAAATTGATAAAGAAGTTCGTAAAATCATGGACGAATGTTATAAAGATGCTACTCGTATCTTAAAAGAAAATCAAGATTTAGTAAAATTAATTGCTGAAACTTTATTAGAATATGAGACCATTACGAAAGAGCAAATTGATTCTTTAGTTGAAACAGGACATATGCCTGATGAAGATAAAACAGAGGATAAAGATAGTGATCCTACTTTAACAGAATTAAGAAAACTTGCTAAAGAAAAAGGTATTAAAGGCTATACGAAAATGACTAAAGAAGAATTGGAAGAAGCTACTAAAGAATAAAATTAGGAAAGGACTATTTAAATAATAGTTCTCAGAGTGTTGACAAAGTGTTCAATACTCTTTCTTTTTTTAAAAAAGTGTTGTATAATGAAAAAGTAAGAACGCTTTATATAATCCAAATTTAAAGCTTACTGTTCTTACTTTTTTTGTGTAATCATGTTATAATATAAGAGGATTATATAAAGAAAGTAAGTGAAAAAATGATAACAATAAATAAAAATATTCAAAGTGAAATCTTAATGACTACAATGGAAGAACTAGTCCCAGAGGATAGTTTGTTTCGAAAGATAGACAAGTATATAGATTTCACTTTTATTTATGATGAAGTAAAGGAATTATATTGTGAAGACAATGGCCGACCAAGTATTGATCCAGTGGTATTGTTTAAGTTAGTATTTATACAAGCAATAGAAGGAATAAAATCAATGAGACAAACATGCAAGAAAATAAAAGTAGATGCAGAATATAGATGGTTTTTAGGAATACCCTTTGGAGAAGAAACACCACATTTCTCAACATTTAGTAAAAATTATGAAAGAAGATTTAAAGGAACAGATATATTTGAAAATATATTTATAAATATAGTAGAACAAGCACAAAAATATGGAATGTTGAATGATGAATTTTTTATGGA
>CANQBE010000007.1 GCA_947589515.1 uncultured Bacilli bacterium | reverse complement strand
GAATCAGTTATTACAAATCAAAACAAATTGAACTATCAATATATAGATGAAAAAGTGAAAATCGAAAATAAAAAATACGTTAGACAAAATACTAGTCTCCTACCAAGAAGAAGGAAAAGAAGCACAAAAACTATCTCCAGGAGATATTGTAGTAATACCAGCAAATGTTAAACATTGACATGGCAAGAAAAGTTTCTTGATTTAGTCATATTGCTGTAGAAGTACCAGGTGAGGAAACTAAGAATGTTTGGTTAGAACCTGTATCTAATGAAGAATATAGCAAATTAGAAAATTAATAAAGTAAATTGTAAGTGAACAATTCATATAGAACACCTGATTTTTCTTTGATATAATAATATCGGAAAATGTTTGGAGGATAAGAAATGACAGATTTTTTAAAAATTAAAGATTATTATTCTAAATTTAATGAGACAGATAGATTATTTAATGATAATAGTGGAAAATTAGAATATGAAATGACAAAAAGAATATTACAAAAGCATTTACCTAAAAAGGCTAAAATCTTAGATTTAGGAGGAGGTGCTGGAGTATATAGCTTCTTTTTAGCAGAATTAGGATATGATGTTTATCTTGCTGATTTATCGGAAAATTTAATACAACAAGCTATAGCACAAAATTCTAAGAAAGAAAAGAAAATAATATCTTGTGATGTAGTTAATGCTTTAGACTTATCTATATATAACAATGAGCAATTTGATGTTGTGTTATTATTTGGACCACTTTATCATCTTTTAAAAAAAGAAGAAAGAATGCAATGCTTAAGTGAAGTAAATAGAGTTTTAAAAAGTAATGGAATAATTTTTGCAAGCTTTATTCCATATTTATCAGGAAGTATTGCAATTATAGATAGATACTTTAGACATCCTGAACAAGTCGATATAAATAATCTTGATAAAGTGTTTAAAACGGGAAAATTTAATAATTTGTCTTGTGAAGGTTTTCAAGAAGGATATTATCCAACTGTTAATGAAATAGAAAATTTATTTGAAAATTGTAAGTTTAATACTTTAGAAATTAGATCTATAAGGGGCATTGGATATGAAAAGGAAGATAATATATATAATATAAAAGATGATAAAATGTTTCATAAAATAATGGCTTTGATAGAAAAAACATCTACAAAGCCAGAAATTATAGAAATGTGTGGTCATGCAATATACATTGGAAAAAAGTAATTTAATGAATTATCATTTGAAATAGATGATAGGAAATCAAGAAAAAAGGAAGAAAACTTTATTGTGTCATTTGACCAAGAAAATTTGATTTAGTCATATTGCTGTAGAAGTACCAGGTGAGGAAACTAAGAATGTTTGGTTAGAAAATATCAATACTAATTTAAAAAAACAATCATATATTAGTTTTTTCTCAAACAAAAACCACTAAACTAGTGGTTTCTATTTAACTCATTACTGATTCTTAACTGTCTTTTTTTCAATAAATACAATAATTGCATACATAACATAGGATACGATTGCAAGTAATACGACTGAAGTAATCACTAAATTAATATTAAATACTTGAGAACCATACATAATCAGATATCCTAATCCTTCTTTTGATACTAATAATTCACCCATAATGACACCAATTAAAGACATACTTACATTTACTTTTAGACAATTTATGAGATTATTTTTATTACTTGGAACAATTAATTTACCAAAAATTTGATACTTCTTCGCATTAAAAGTATACATGAGAGTAATCAAATAATGATCCGTAGAAATAAATCCTTGATAAATATTAATAATTGTAATAAAAGTAGAAATCATGAGTGCCATAAAAATAATAGAATTTGTATTGGCACCAACCCAAATAATAATTAATGGTCCTAATGCTACTTTCGGTAAAGAATTTAGTATCGTTAGGTAAGGATCCATGACCTTGGCAATCGTTTTATTCCACCATAAAATAGAAGCAACAATAAAACCTATGATAGATGCTAATGTAAAACTTATGATGGTTTCATATACGGTTACCCAAACATGTCTCCATAGATTATTTTGTTTTATGAGTGTAAAAAAAGTTTGGCATACTTTCGTTGGTGCACTAGATAGAAAGGTATTAATCAGTTCATATCTAGAAGCAAGTTCCCAAAGTATTAAAAAAATGCTAACTATTAGAATCTGACAGATAATAACGAAATATTTTTGTCTTCTTCTTTTTTTTAAAAAAAGTTTATGCTCATTACTATAAGTGGACATCTAAATCCCTCCATATCTCATCATAATAAGTAGAAAATTCTTTACATTTTCGATTATGAATTGGTGTAGATTTATCTGTTAACTTAATATCATAAATTTTTTTTACAGTTGCAGGTCTTCTTGTTAGAACTACCACTCTATCACAAAGAGAGATTGCTTCTGCTAAATCATGAGTTACTAAAATAGCGGTTTTTCCCTCTTTTTTAATAATATTATATACATCATCAGAAAGAGCTAATCTGGTGCAATAATCCAGAGCAGAAAATGGTTCATCTAAAAGAAGAATATCAGGATCTATTGCCAAAGTTCGAATTAAGGCAACTCGTTGTCTCATTCCTCCTGATAGAGAATCAGGATATTTATAAATAAATTCTCCTAGTCCATACGTATTTAATAAACCAATTACTCTTTTTTTACTTTCTTCATTTAAAGTATGATTAATTTCTAAACCAATTAGGCAATTATCTAGGATTGTTTTCCAAGGAAATAAGGCATCTTTCTGTAGCATATATCCTAGTTTCACATTATCTTTATTGAAAGAAATGGTACCATCTGACTTACTTTCCAAATTGGATAGGACAGAAAGTAAACTTGTTTTTCCACATCCAGAAGGTCCAACGATTGCTACTAGTTCCTTATCATAAATATCCAAATTGATATCGCTAATAGCACATACTTCACCATCTAAATCATGATACGTTTTCTTTAGATGTTGAATCCTTAAAATAGGTTTCATTCTTAATCCTTAATATAAATTAAATCTTCATATTTTACCGTTTCATCTAATTCATTAGCGGCTTTCATGATTTCTTGTAAGTGGTAGAATGATTCACTACTAAATTCTGTTGTGGTTGGCCAAGCATCAACGCTACGATATCTGTTTACAACACCAGTTAAATCATTTAATGAAGTATCTGGGAAGAAATCTAAAATAGCTGAAGCAACTTCTTCATCACTACTATTATGAACGAAGTCTAATCCTTTTTGAATGGCTCTTGTGAATTTTTCAATAATATCTGGATGTTTTTCAATATAGCTAATACGAGCACTATATGAAGTATATGGTACTACTCCTCCAAGTTCTCCAATGGATGCGACTACATAACCTAGTCCTTGTTGTTCTATTTGCAAAGCATTTGGTTCTCTTAGTGCAAGAATAAGAAGTCGCTAGTTATATATCTGCTTATAAAATACTTTAAAAAAATCAGAAAAATTATTTTATATTTGTTATAATTTAATTGAGATATTTTAAAAGATAAATTTTAAAAATCTTTACAAATTTCATGTTTTATGGTAAAATACAAATCAATAAAACAGAGGGGGAGTAGTGTATGAACAATAGAAATTTGATAAGAACTATCAGTGTTATTTGCTGTATCGTTTTACTTATGACAGGAATCATAGTTGTTTCAGCTTTTGATGATGATAAAAACTATTCAATTAGTTCCTTATCGAAAGCACCATTAACTTATAATACTGAGAAAATGATTTATTTATCAGATGTAGACTATATAGAAGATTTATCTTATGTAGAAAATGGTTATTATCTTAGATTAGATAAAAATAATGATAGTAAATTAATATCAGTGAATATTGATGGAAAAAGTAAACCTTTTATTAAAGGAATTTCCGCATGGGCAACTTCAAATTTAGTTTATGATTTAAAAGAACTACGTTATGATTATTTTACTGCTTATCTTGGAGTAGATGCATCTAGAACTGAAACTTATTATAATAGTGGAGTAACCTTTACCATCTATACTTCTACTGATGGTGAAAATTGGACTGAAGTTTTTAAAACTGGTACTTTAAAAGGATGGGATAATGCTGTTTTTGCGAAAGTTGATATTAGAGATGCTAATTATTTAAGATTATATGCTTACGAAAACGGAAATAGTTGGTATAGTCAATGGTATGATGATGCTGTATATGCTGATGCCAAATTAATTACAGAAGATTATGAAGAAATTAGTGGAGATAATGATATTGTAAAACCTGTTTCTTATTATGATTCTATCATTAAAGAAGGGGATAGTGCTAATAGGGATCCTAATAAAGATTATCAACTTACTTTACTTCAAAGAGAATTTGTTAACAATGTTGGTTATGATGTACTACAAGCCTATTTATCTTATAGTGATGATTATCAAGATACCATTTCTTGGTTAATGAATGATAAGAAAATTTTGGAACAATATTTACTTGGCGGAACTCCAGATGGTAGTTATGGTACTTCTTTAAAAGTTTTAAGTCAGTTATACGAAAAATATAAACTAGATTTAGATCATCCGATTTATGGAGATTTATATTTAAAAATGATGATTAGTTTATCCTTAACTCACTCTGCTAATGTAGGACTTTGGGTAACAGGTGCTCCAGAAGATCCTAATGATACCAATGGCTCTAACGCAATTAATCGTTATGCAATCTATAAACAGTTACATAGCGACGGATTATTAAGAAATGAAATCTTTGAAAATATATCCATCGAAGAAATGCGTTTTGTTATGAATAATATTATCGATGATGAAGAAATTATGTGGTTAAATCATTTTGCTACTATCAATAAAAGTACAGATCCTTATAAATATTTAACTTATCGTTCTGGATATGATTATTCTAAAGATCAATATTATGATTTATCAAGAATGAATGAATGGAATAATACCATTAGAAAAGAATTAAATCCAAATCCATATCATTTTTTAGATTCTTATACGGATGCTAATGGAAAAAGATATACGATTCAATATGGTATTAAAAACCGTCCAAAATTATGGATTGTATTTGAAGAAGGTGGCGTATGTGGTGCCATTTCTAAAACAGGTTCTAATTTGATTGGTTCTTATGGAGTTCCATCTACCGTGGTATCACAACCTGGTCATGCAGCTTATATCTATATGAATCTTGATAATAATGGTAACAAAATATGGACTTTATATAATGATGTTTCTGGATGGGGACAAACTGGAAAAACAGAAAAATTAAGTGTAAGAATGCCTAATGGATGGGGAACTGGATCTTATGTTGGAGCCTTCCCAGGAAGTTATGTTCTTCTTGCTCAAGCAGCCTTAAATGACTACTCAAAATATGTAGAATCAGAAGAAATTATGATGAAGGCTGGAACTTATCAAGGTAATACTGCGAAATTAAAAGAAATTTATGAAAATGCTATTGATGCTCAAAATATTAACTTTGATGCTTGGTTAGGGTTAGTCAATACTTATTTAAATGATACAGCATCTACACAAGCAGATTTTCTATCTTTAGCACAAAGAATTACAACAGTATTAAAATATTATCCACTTCCAATGCATGATTTAATGAGATTAATGGAAGACCGTTTAACTGGTGGTAATCATGCTATCTACTTAAATTTAATTAATAGTGCTTTAACAGCTGCTTCTAAAGCAACAGATAATGATGTTTTACAGGCAAGACCAACACAACAAGTTGCTAACTATCTACTACAAAATCATGATACTAAAATTGCTACTTTCTCATTTGACGGGGAAAATGCTAATCAAATCGTACTAGCTGATCGTTATAACGGAAATGGTGTAGTATGGGAATATAGTTTAGATGGTGGCGAAAACTGGACAAGAGTTAGTGAAATGTCTGTAAAATTAAGCGATAAAGAGATTAAATCAGTAAATGAAGAAAATGATATTTTAGTACGTATTGTAGGAGCTATGGAATCTATTTATGATATAGACATCACCAAAGCTAACGTTCCACCAGTAGTTTACAATAATGACTTAGAAAATAAAGTTATTGGTGTTAATGAAACTATGGAATGGCGTTTAAGTGATAATGAAAAATGGATTTCTTTTAAAGATCAAGAACCAAACTTATCTGGAAATAAAACAGTTCATGTCAGAATCGGTTACACAGGAACTAAACTTGCTAGTGAAGAAGTTACTTTAAAATATACTGCTGATAGTAAAGAAAATACTCAAAAATATGTACCTGTTTCAAGAATTAGTGTTGACAGTTATTCTACAGATGAACCATCTCACAGTAATGCCGTTGCAAATGCTATTGATGGTAATATCAATACTATTTGGCATACAAAATGGGATGGATCTGATCAAGAAAAGTATATTGTATTAAAAACAGATAGTCCAATTTATTTATCAAAATTACAATATGTTCCAAGACAAGATGCTAATAATGGTAAGATTACTAAGGCTGAAGTATTAATCAGTATGGATGGCGAAAATTGGGAAACTATCGCAACTGATATTGTTTGGGATATGACAAAAAATGCAAAAGAAATTGTTTTTGATGAAGTAAAAGAAGCTCAATATATAAAATTAGTTGGAAAAGAGACTTCAGGTTCTTATGCTTCAGCAGCAATGATTAATTTATTTGAAGATATTACGAAATTAAAAGTTGAAGAACCAATACCAAGCGAAACACCAAAACCAAGCGAAACGCCAAAGCCAAGCGAAACACCAAAGCCAAGCGAGACGCCAAAACCAAGCGAGACGCCAAAACCAAGCGAAACACCAAAACCAAGCGAGACGCCAAAACCAAGCGAAACACCAGTACCAAGTGAAACACCAAAGCCAAGCGAAACACCAGTACCAAGCGAAACACCAGTACCAAGTGAAACACCAAAACCAAGCGAAACACCAGTACCAAGTGAAACACCAAAACCAAGCGAAACACCAGTACCAAGCAAGACACCAGTACCAACAACACCAAATCAACAACCATCAACTAGTTCATCAACTTCTGATTCAAAGCCAACTAATTCTGAACAGAACAAAAATGAAATAGAATCTAATGAAAAAGAAAATTCAACTGAGAAAAAAGAAGAAGTTGTAAATAGTCAATCTGAAAAAGTAGAAAAGGAAAAATCAAAAAATAAAATTTTTGGTGAAAATACTGCTAAAGTTATGGTATTTGCTATTTTGGTAATTGTTGCTATCATTATTGTCATTTTATAAAATAAATATAAAAATATATAAAAGTTGAGTGATTATAAAGCTCAACTTTTTTTGTCATTAGAATATTTGTTTCTTCACTCATGTTTTTTTCTATTTTACATAGTTTTTATTGAGGGATTAAAATGATGAAAAATATACAAAAAAAGGCATTTCTTTTAGAAGTAGCTCTTTCATTAAATCAAGAATTATTTGATGAACATAAAATTTCCTATCAAATGTTTAAATATACTGAAGAAAATATTTTAAGTAAATTAAAAATCAAACATTAATCACTGTTAGAAAGAAGGAACTTAAATTGGATTTATATACTATTCGAAAAAATTTAAACATGGGAATACCACTTACTAATATGAATCTTAGAGTTACCGATTATGCAAGAGTATCTACTGATCATTTAGAACAAAAAAAATCTCTTCAAAATCAACAGGAACATTTTGAAAAATATATCAAAGAAAATCCCAATTGGATTTATGTACCCGGTTATGTAGATGAGGGAATTACTGGTACTAGTGATATCAAGAGAGATCATTTTATGAAAATGATTGAAGATGCTCGGAATGGTAAATTTGATTTAATTGTTACAAAAGAAATTTCTAGATTTTCAAGAAATACATTAGATAGCATTAAATATATCAGAGAGTTATTATCTTATGGAGTAGCGGTACTGTTCGTAAATGATAATATTAATACTGCTATGCCTGATTCTGAACTGCGATTAACTATTATGGCTTCTATGGCACAAGATGAAATCAGACGATTATCGGAAAGAGTTAAATTTGGTATGAATCGAGCCATAGAACGTGGTGAAATTCTTGGAAATAATATGCTTTATGGTTACCAAAAAAATAAAGATACAAAAGAGTTAATGATCATTCCTACAGAAGCAGAAATTGTTCGAAAGATTTATCGACTTTATGCAATTGAAAAACAATCTCTTTCTCAGATTTCCCATATTTTAAATCACGAAGAAATTACTACTTGTCAAGGTAACAAATGGTGTGTTTCCACTATTTCTCGAATGATAGAAAATCCTAAATATAAAGGTTATTACTGTGCTCGAAAATCTGAAATCGTAGATTATATGACGAAAAAAATTAAATACTTTCAAAAAGATGATTGGATTCTTTACGAAGATAAGAAAAGAATTCCACCTATCGTTGATGAAGAATTATGGACGATTGCTAATAATCGATTATTACTACGTAAACGAGCCTTTCAAATGAGAAAAAAAGAAAAAACAATTTATAAAGAAAGATACTTATATAGTGCTAAGATTTATTGTGCGGATCATCATACTGTTTTTCATAGAAGAAAATTTAGAAAAAATAAGCAAGATATTACATGGATCTGTTCAGAATATTTAAAAAAAGGAAAAAGCTTCTGCGATTCTCCTAATATTAGAGAATCAGAGTTAAATACTATTTTCAAAGATTGTATGTTAAGACTAAATATTGATACTAATGATCTCTTTGAGCTTTTGATGGGATATTATAGACATTTAGAAGTCAGTACAGGAATGGATGAAAAAATATTATTAAAACAAAAAGAAATTGAAAATCTTTCTATTAAAAAAGATAAATTATTAGAACTTAATATCCAAAAGAGTCTATCTAATCAAGAATTTACAACTCGAAATAATTTATTAAATAACAAAATAAAAAAACTTGTTGAAGAAATCCATCATTTTCAAATTGTTCAAAAAAAGGAAATGCAAACTTCTAATAAAACAGAATATTTAGAAAATATCTTAAAAGAAAAAATCAGTTCTAAATCAACGTTTTACAAAATAGTAAACTCTTTACTAGATCATATGGAGGTATCTAAAATAACTAATAATAAAAATAATATTCAATTAAAAATTTTTTTGTCTATGTACGACGATTCTACCCTAAAAACATCACATCCTATCTTGGAAAATGATTATCAGTTTAAAAGAGGTTATGATACAAAAGGAACTAAAAGATACCAAGTTACTTATCATGTTAGTTTTTATTTTTAGTTTAGGAGACTTCCTTTTTTAGCATTATCATCGAATAGAGTTACAAAATCTCCTTGACCAGAGATAAATGCTCCTCCCATAGCTGCAAATGCAATACTAGTATCAATGTTTAAATCATTGACAGGGTCAATGCCATTTTGGCGAAGTGCCCATTCAAAAGTCATTTCTGGCATACCACCTTGTCTACCACCAATGACATTTTTGCCTTTTAAATCTTCTAAAGTAAAATTATCAATTTTTTGACGAGATACTAAGAATGATCCGTCTTTTTGTGTAAGTTGAGCAAATGTTTTTAGATAATCTTTTTCTCCTTGGTTGTAAACATAAATACATGCTTCACTACCAGAAAATCCAATTTCTACATCTCCTGATAAAACACTGGCAGTAACTTTATCAGCACCAGATGCTAAAATTAATTCAATATCTAGTCCTTCTTCTTCAAAGAAACCTTGACTAATAGCAGCATATTGTGGTGCATAGAATACCGTATGAGCAACTTCTGCTACACGAATCTTCTCTAATTTTTTATCATCTTTAGAATGATCCCCTTTATTTAAATCTAAAATAAATAAAAGACCGATTCCTAAAACAATAATAATACAAATCACTGAATAAATTATTTTTTTCATATATCCTCCTTTACTAATTTATTATATGAAAAAGACAAGTAAGTGTTATTGTCAATTTACTTTTTTCTGTTATCATGATTGCTTTTCTATTGAGTAGAAAAAGATTGGTAGAATTTTAGTGTATTATTCTTTAGTGTTTTAGGTGATGTGATTCTTTTTAAAATGAAGATTTTTGATTATGATATTTTTGTTTTAACTGTCAATTTACTAAAAAATCTTCAATTTACTATACAAAAACTTAAAATTCATGTATAATGTAACTAGATAGTAGCTAGAAAGGATGATAAAAATGGAAGAAAGAGAAATTGTCAATATTGATGAACTTGAAAAGAAAGATTCTTTAGATAATGAACAAGGCTTTTCAATGACATACAATTTAACGATAGTAAGTGCTGTTGCTACTGTAGTAGTGTTTGTTATTGGAACTGCTCTATATTTAACAGTTGTAGGATAAAGACAAAGACCGTTGGTCTTTTTTCTTTTGTAAAAAGATGACTAATTACTTTTTTTCAAAAATTACCTATTGTATAATCATAGTAGGGAGTAGATAACATGATAGATATTACGAATTTAAATGAAAAACAAAAGGAAGCAGTATTAGCAACAGAAGGACCTTTATTAGTGTTAGCAGGTGCAGGAAGTGGAAAAACAAAAGTATTAACTACGAGAATTGCTTATTTAATTGAAGAAAAAAATGTTAGTCCTTTTCATATTCTTGCTATTACTTTTACCAATAAGGCAGCAAAAGAAATGCAGGAAAGACTATTTAAATTAATAGGGGAAGGCGCTAAAAATATTCAAGTTTCTACCTTTCACTCTTTTGGTTTAAAAATATTAAGAGAAAATTATGATTTGCTTGGTTATGATCGTAATTTTGTGATTATGGATAGTGATGATTCCTTAACGGTTGTTAAACGGATTCTAAAGGAATTAGATTTAGACCCTAAACAGTATAATCCCAATGCTATTCGGAATAAAATTAGTGGATGTAAAAATGAATTAATGTCACCTAAACAGTATGAAATTTATGCAACTACAGAATTTGAAAAAGTGGTGTTAAAGGTTTATGAAAAATATGAACAAAAATTAAAAGTTAATAATTCTATTGATTTTGATGATTTATTAATTTTACCTATTCACTTATTTAAGGAACATGAAGATGTTTTAGATCATTATCAAGATCGGTTCCGTTATATTTTAATTGATGAATATCAAGATACAAATGAAGCACAGTATGTATTAAGTAAATTATTGGGTGCTAAATATCGAAATGTTTGTGTAGTAGGGGATGAGAATCAGTCAATTTATTCCTTCCGTGGGGCAAATTACAGGAATATTTTAAACTTTGAAAAAGATTACAAAGAAGCAAAAACTATCAAACTAGAGCAGAATTATCGTTCTACGCAAACGATTTTAAATGCGGCCAACCAAGTAATTCAAAATAACCAAAATCGAAAAGATAAAAATTTATGGAGCGATAAAGGTGAAGGAGATAAAATTACCTACTACCGTAGTTATGATGAAAAAGATGAAGCTTATTATGTTGCCCATACTATTAAAAAATTAATAGAAGAAGGAAAGAATCCTGCTGAAATTGCAGTTCTTTATCGAACTAATGCTCAATCTCGTACAGTTGAAGAAGAAATGTTAAAAGAAAATATCCCTTATCGTGTTGTAGGAAGTTTTTATTTCTATAATCGAAAAGAAATTAAAGATTTAATTGCTTATTTACGATTAATTCATAATGAAAAAGATAATGTTTCACTACAACGAGTAATCAATGTACCTAAAAGAGGAATTGGACTTAAAACTATTACGAATCTTGCTACTTTAGCTGATATTGAAGGAAAAAGCATGTATGAAGTCATTACTTCTGGAAAAGAATTAGAATTTAAGAAGACCATAGAAGATTTAAAAAAAGTTTCCGAAAATATTACCTTAACGGAATTAGTTGATAAAATCCTAGATACAACAGGATATCGTCATGAATTAGAAAGTGAAAAGACATTAGATGCAGATATTCGTTTAGAAAACTTAGAGGAATTTAAATCGATTACTAAGGCTTTTGAAGATCGAGATGGAGTGATTTCCTTAGAAGATTTCTTATTCGAAATTAGTTTAGTTAGCGACCGTGAAGAGTATAAGGATGGTAAAGATAAAGTGAGTTTAATGACGGTTCACTCGGTGAAAGGATTAGAGTTTAATGATGTCTTTGTGATTGGTTTAGAAGAAGGAATATTCCCACATATGAACTCTTTAATGGATAATCAGGAACTAGAAGAAGAAAGAAGACTTGCCTATGTTGCGATTACTCGTGCTAAAGAAAGATTATATTTTGTCAATGCACGAAGAAGAATGTTATATGGAAAAGATCAGGTTAATCCACCTAGTAGATTTATTGGAGAAATCGATAAAGAACTGATTACTACCAATCAAAAAGAAGAACAGTCAGAAGTTAAAATCAATAAAGAAGACAACTTCTATAGCGAAGATATCGATTGGAATATAGGAGATTATGCTTACCATGATGTCTTTGGAGCAGGTCGAGTTGTAGAAGTTACCAATACTTTAGTTAGCATTGCTTTTAAAAGTCCTTATGGTATCAAAAAGTTAATGAAAAATCATAAAAGTTTAAAAAAAGTATAAAGTACTCGAAGCGATAACAGATTCATTTTATAGATGTAATAATATAGGAGTGTAGTAACATGAAAAATTTTGAAAAAGCTATCGAAAAATTATCATTTGGTTTTGTTTTTACAATCAAAAGGGATAACTTAATTTATAATGGTTATTTGCTAAAATATGATGGTGACATTTTTAAAGATATTTTATTAGTAGATGTAGGTCCGATATTAGACCAATTTCCACATATTAAAAAGGAAATTAATTATGGATATTCTTATTATGGATTTTATGATATGGAACAACAACTCTATCAAAGTACTATTATTAAACCAGAACAAAAAGGAAAACATAAGGCTTTATTGCCAGAAGAAATTCTAGATGATTATCAAGTCTTTCATAAAGATTTTATTAGTAGTATAATAGAGTTGGATACTAAAATAGCTAATCAAAATTTAGAACGAAAACACGGACATCAAAAAAAATTAGTGTCATAAATATTGGAGGGAGAAAAGTATGAAACAAGAAAATTTAACACTTTTAATTATGGCGGCAGGTATGGGAAGTCGTTTTGGAGGATTAAAACAAATTGAACCAGTTGGACCTAATGGCGAATTTATTATCGATTATTCGATTTACGATGCTATTCAAGCAGGATTTAATAAAGTTGTCTTTGTCATCAAAGAGGAAAATTATGACATTTTTAAAGAAACGATTGGTAGTAGAATAGAAGATAAAATTCAAGTAGAATATGCTTTTCAGAGATTAGAAGATTTACCTAATGGATTTGAAAAACCAGAGGGTAGAGAAAAACCATGGGGTACAGCACACGCTATTTTATCTGCTAAAGATTACATTCATGAACCTTTTGCTGTTATTAATTCAGATGATTTCTATGGTCGTGACGCTTATTTTGTAATGAGTCATTTTTTGAAAGATCAAAATAGTCAGAATGAATATGGATTAGTAGGGTATCAGGCAAAAAATACATTAACTGAAAATGGTTCTGTAAAAAGAGGAATTTGTAAGGTAGAGGGTAATTATTTACAGGAAATTGTGGAAAGTAGTGTTATAGAAGAAAATAGTATCATAACGGCTACCCCATTAAATGGAAATCCTCCATTTACGATTGATGCTGATACTTGTGTTTCTATGAATATGTTAGGATTTAGACCAAATATATTTTCTTATATTGAAAAGAATTTTTCGGCATTCTTAAAAGAAAATCAAAATGATATTTTGAAATGTGAATATTTGATTCCTGACATTTTATTGCAAGCAACGAAAGAAAATTATGCTAAAACAAAAGTATTACCTACCATTGCCAAATGGGAAGGTGTTACTTATAAAGAGGATAAAGAACAAGTCGTAAAAGCAATTCAAAAGTTAGTTGATGAAGGAGTTTATTCACAAAATTTGTGGATAAAATAGTATGAAGAAAAGATTATTGTGGGTATTCCTTTTTCTTAGTGTTGGTCTTATCCTAATTTGTTTATTTACGAATCCTAAGATAGAAAAATGGACTTATGATTTACCAAACGATTATGCCATTAAAAAGACTGCTGCTACTAAAGTAGTTTTAGGTAAATATATCGATGGTTTCTTTGAGGTAGAAAAAGACGATAAACAAATAGGAATTCAAGATTATATTGCAGAATTCAGTTATGGTAAAAATATTATTGCTTTAAAGTGTTTAGTTGAAAAGGAAAATAACATTCATGTAAATTTTTATATTGTTGATACCAAACAAGATTATATTTATGGTCCTTATCAAGATGAAGAAACTTACGAAAGTGTAAAAGAAAAGATTGTGGATGAAGAATTAAGTGATTGGGTAGAAACGACCACGAGACCAGAAGGTGCCATTGATAAGTAAGGGGGTGTTAGTATGAATAGAAAAGAAGGTTTTATTGACTTAGAAGCAATACTACAACAAATGGGTATCAATACTTTTAGACTTACTTCTATGTTAGACAATCCAAAAATAACTGTCATTCAAAAACCTCCTCTTAATCTTGTTTTCTCTTTTGAATATGAAAAAGAAATTTATTTTTATAAATGCGTAGACCATCCTTATAATGAATTAGTAGTTTTTTACTTGTTGCAGGATTTTGGACTAAATTCCCTAGAATATGATTTAGCATCTTTAGGAACGTTAGAAGGTGTGTTATCTAAAAATTTTAAAAAGAAAGATGTCAATTATACTTATATAGGAGACATTTTAATTCATTATTGGCAAATGGATTTCGCAGATATTGAAGATTATAATAATCTAGAAGATATTTGGGATGCATTGGAAAATAGATATCAAAATTATGAAAATAAAAGAGAAATTGTTGAGAAATTAATGAGAACAATAGTAGATATTTTTTTATTTGATATCATTTGTGGTAATCAGGATAGACATTCTGGTAACTTACTGATTGCTGAAAGCCAGGATCATGTTGATATTCAGTTATTTGATAATGAACGAATTTTAAGTCAAAGGGAAATGGTTTCTCTAACTGTTAATGATCGCAGTTTGCAAAATATATGGATGGCTTTAAAAACATTTTTAAGAATCAGTAGTGAGGAATTTCAAAAAATCATCATAGAAAAATTGTGGATTATTAGTGATGATAACCTATTTTCTGTGTTTCAAAAAATTAAAGATCAAACAGGATATGAGGTACCTAAACGTGAAAAGGATTATTATTTGATAGGGTTTCAAAAACATAGAGAAAAACTAATTAGAATGTTGCAAAAACAAAATATGATAGAAAGTGATGGACATTATGAAAGAAAGAATTGATGAGCTAGTAGAAATATTAAACGAAGCAAACTATAATTATCATGTATTAGATCAACCAACTATTACAGATCAAGAATTTGATACTATGCTAAGGGAATTATTTATCTTAGAAGAAAAGTATCCTGAATTTGTTAGAAGTGATTCTCCTACGCACCGTGTTGGTGGTACTGTCCTAGAAGAATTTCAAAAAGTAACTCACGCAATTCCTATGATGTCTTTAGGAAATGTTTTTAATGAAGAAGAAATTAGGGCTTTTGATAATAGAATTCAAAAGGAAGGAATTCATCCTCAATATGTGTGTGAATTAAAAATTGATGGATTAAGTGTTTCTCTTCATTATGAAAAAGGAAAATTGGTAACAGCTGCTACTCGTGGGGATGGAACTGTTGGAGAAGATATTACGAATAATGTGAAGACTATTAAAACAGTACCTCTTGTTTTAAAAGAAGAAGTCGATATTGAAGTACGTGGCGAAATCTACATGAGTAAAGAGACTTTAAAAAAGTTAAATGCAGAAAGAAAAGAAGCGGGACAACCTCTTTTACAAAATTGTCGTAATGCAGCAGCAGGATCTATTCGTCAATTAGATTCTAAAATTGCTGCATCTCGTAAATTGGATTGTTGGATATATCATTTACCAAATCCTGAAGATTATGGAATTAAGACTCACTGGGAAGCCTTAGAATATATGAAAAAATTGGGATTTAAAACCAATCCTAATAACTTATTAGTAACAGATATTAATGGTATTTTGGATTATATTTCCTATAAAGGAAAGGAAAGACCAACCTTACCTTATGATATTGATGGTGTTGTGATTAAAGTCAATAATATTGAAGAACAAAAAAAATTAGGATTTACGGCACATCATCCTAAATGGGCAACAGCTTATAAATTTCCTGCTGAAGAAGTTTTGACAAAGTTAAAAGATATTATTTTTACAGTTGGAAGAACAGGTCAAATTACACCTAATGCGGTATTAGAGCCTGTAATTGTAGCTGGAAGTATGATTTCTCGTGCTACTTTACATAATGAAGATTATGTAAAAGCGAAAGATTTGAAAATAGGAGATATTGTATCTATCCATAAAGCAGGTGATGTCATTCCTGAAGTAGGGGAAGTTAAGAAAGAACGACGTACTGGTGATGAAAAAGATTTTGAAATGATTACGACTTGTCCAATGTGTGGAAATTTGATTTATAAAAAAGAAGGACAAGTAGATTATTTCTGTTTAAATCCTCATTGTCCAGCAAGAAATATTGAAGGATTATGTCATTTTGTATCTCGAAAGGCTATGAATATTGATGGTTTAGGAGATCGTATTATTGAGGATTTTTATAATATGAAATATATTAAAGAAATTCCTGATATTTATCGTCTTGATCATTATCGTGATGAATTAACAGAATTAGAAGGCTATGGAACGAAATCCATTGATAATTTACTAATAGCTATTGAAAATAGTAAGAAAAATTCATTAGAGAGATTATTATTTGGTTTAGGAATTCCTAATGTTGGAGAAAAAACTTCCAAAATCTTAGCAATGCATTATGGAACTCTTGATCATTTAATGCAAGCTAGTTTTGAAGAATTAAATAGTATTCCTGACATTGGAGAAATTATTGCCCAAAGTATTATCGATTTCTTTCATCATGACAAGAACCAAAATATGATTCAGGAATTAAAAAACTTGGGATTAAATACCGATTATACTGGTCCAAAGATAGAAGTTAATGATAACTTTTATCAAAAAACTTTTGTGATTACGGGTACCTTAACTAAGTATACCAGAGATGAAGTAGAAGAAAAAATAGAAAATTTGGGTGGTAAAACTTCCTCTTCTGTAAGTAGTAAAACAACAGCTGTGATTGTGGGTGAAAATCCTGGTAGTAAATATGATAAAGCTTTAAAATTAAATATTCCAATATGGAATGAAGAGGAATTGGAGGAAAAATTTTATGAATGAAAATAAGATAGCACTTATATATGATCATGATGATATTAATAAAGGATTTACTGATGGACAAATAGAATTTTATGGTAATATGGAACAAGATTCCTTACATATTGCCTATTTATTAGATTATGCTAGATCTAAATTTCCAGAAATTCCTATTTTTCAACAACTAACGCTAAGACATCAACCGGAAGTAGCTGCTTATTTTTTAACGAGACTAGGTATGATTGTTTTTTTGAATATGACTAAATATGATTCAGAACATTTGAAAAAATATGGAAAAATGGGCATGCTTATGTTACCTGATCAAATGACGCCAGCACAAATTGAAAGTTTAAAACAATTTGTTGCCGATATTCAGGATTTTGACATTTCTATTCATTATAATTTATCTATTGATATGGGAATGTTAGATGCCAAAACGATTATAGGATTGAATCATGAAACTCCTATGGAATTGATGAATTTATACTTTGAAAGAGTTAGTGAAAAAAATAGAAACATATAAAAAGAATATTCCTTATATAAAAGTAACTCAAAATATGAAATTCGTGTTATAATTATACATAGTTATTTGGTATAATACTATGTATAATTTTTTTATGGAGGAAATTATGGATAAACTAACAAAAGAGGAAGTATTACATGTTGCACATCTTGCTAGAATTAAAGTGGAAGATAGTGAAATAGAAAAATATCAAATTGAATTAAAACAACTTTTAGATGATGTCGATCAAATTAAAGATATCGTCGTAGAGAGTCAAGAATTATTGGTTACTCCTGTAGAACATGAAACTATTTTAAGAAATGATTCTGATACCAGAGAAGTTGAATTTAATATGATTAAGAAAAATGTACCAGCAACAAATGGTAATTTTGTAGAGGTTCCGGTGATGGTTAATGAATAGATATTTAGATTTGAGTATTCCAGAAATACATGAATTATTTGTAAATCACAAAATTACTCCTGTCGATTTAGTGGAAGAATGCTATCATCGAATTGAAGAAAATAGTGATTTGAACTGTTTTATTACTCTAAATAAGAGTGAGGCTTTAGAATATGCTAAGAAATTAGGCGAAGAGAAAGTAGAAGAAGATAATCTATTATGGGGGATTCCTATTGCGATTAAAGATAATATTTCTACTAAAAATATTAGAACTACTTGTGCTTCTAGGATGTTAGAGAATTATGTTCCTATTTATGATGCTACTGTAGTTGAAAAAATAAAAAGTAAAAAGATGATTATTATTGGAAAGACCAATATGGATGAATTTGCGATGGGATCTACTAGCCGTACTAGTTATTTTGGAGCACCTAAAAATCCAATTGATAAAACGAAAATTACAGGTGGATCTTCTGGTGGTTCTGCTGCTTGTATTGCTGGTGCTTTAACACCTCTTGCCCTTGGAACTGATACAGGTGGATCTATTCGTCAACCAGCAAGTTATACAGGAATTGTGGGAATGAAACCTACTTATGGAAGAGTTTCTCGTTATGGATTGATTGCTTTTGCATCTAGTTTAGATCAAATTGGTCCTATGACTAGAAATGTATATGAGAATGCACTCTTATTAAATGAAATTGTTGGGAAAGATAAGAAAGATTTAACTAGTAGAGAATGCGAAAGAGAAGATTTTACTAGATTCATTGGAAAAGATATTCATGGTATGAAAATTGCGATTCCTAATTATTTTGTAAGTAATATTGTATCTAATGAAATTATTCAAAAACTAGATCATGTAGTAGAAATATTAAAAAGTAATGGTGCCGAAGTCGATTATATCGATATGAAATATTTAGATCAAGCAGTTACTTTATATCAAATTATTGCTATGGGAGAAGCTAGCAGTAATTTAGCTAGATTTGATGGTGTCAAATTTGGATATCGTAGCAGTCAATCAGATTCTATTGAGGAAATGTATGCAAATACTAGGTGCGAAGGCTTTGGTAGCGAAGTAAAACGTAGAATTATGGTAGGAAGTTATTTACTAAGTGGTGAAAATGCTAAAATATATTATGATAAAGCATTAGCGATTCGTAATGCCATGAAAGAAGAATTTGATCGTGTATTTCAAGAGTATGACTTCATTTTAGGACCAACTACGACAACAGTTGCCTATAACTTGGATGAAAGTTTAGATGATCCTAGAAAATCTTTTATGGATGATGTATTAGTAATTCCTGTTAATATGGCAGGACTTCCAGGATTAAATATTCCAATGGGAGAAAATGATGATCATATGCCAATTGGGTTACATATTATTGGAAATCGTTTAGAAGAAGCTAGAATGTATCAAATAGCATCTTTCTTGGAAAATAAATTAAAGTAGGTGAATGTCATGGGTGAATATAAAACGAGAGTTGGAATAGAGGTTCATTGTGAACTAAAAACCAATTCTAAAATGTTTGTCGATTCTATTAATAATTATGGTGGAATGGCAAATGTTAATATTAATGAAATTGATTTTGCTTTACCTGGAACCCTTCCTTGTGTTAATGAGTATGGAATTATGTTGGGGCTAAAAGCTGCACTTGCTTTAAACTGTACCATTAATAAGAAAGTCGTTTTTGATCGAAAAAATTATTTCTATCCTGATTTACCAAAGGGATACCAAATTACGCAAGCTAGGAATCCGATTGGTGTTAATGGTTATGTTGAGATTGAAGTAGAAGGAAAGAAAAAGAAAATAGGAATTCACGATATTCATATTGAGGAAGATACTTGTAAAAGCACACATGCGGATACTAAATCTTACTTAGATTTTAATCGTAATGGAGTACCTTTAATCGAAATTGTATCAGAACCAGATATGGAAAATGAAAAAGAGGCTATGGCTTACTTAGAAAAATTAAAAGAGATTCTTCTATATACTAATGTATCAGACTGTAAAATGGAAGAAGGAAGTATGCGATGCGATGTGAATGTATCCGTATCGAAAACCGAAACTTTAGGTACTCGTACAGAAACTAAAAATATTGGTTCTATTAGTAGTGTAGGTCGTGCCATCTTAGTAGAGAGTAATCGACAGATTCAAGAATTAGAACAGGGAAATACCATTCAAGAAGAAACCCGTCGTTTTGATGAAAAACAAAATCGTACTATTTTAATGCGTGTTAAAGAAACAGGTAATGATTATCGTTATTTTCCAGAACCTGATATTCCTCCTTACATTTTAGAAGATACTTTCATTGATGAAGTAAAGGAAAAAATAGAAGTTTTACCAGATGAAAGAAGAGAAATCTATCGTCAAGCAGGAATTCAGTCTATCAATATTGAAAAATTGATTGCCAATAAAGAAATTAGCGATTACCTCCGTAATTTTTCTGGTAATTTAGTAATCGCTAGTAATTTGTTGTTAGGAGAAATCTCTGCTTATTTAAATAAAACTGGTAAAAAAATAGGAGATACTTTCCTTTCAAAAGAAAAATTTGCTTTGCTTGTGGATAAATTAGATCGAAAAGAAATTAATAATCAAATTTTTAAAGAAATATTAATAGAATTAATGGAAACAGATCATGATATCAACAAAATTGTGGAAAACAAAAAAAGTGCTAGTTTCACAGAAGAAGAACTCAAAGTACTTGTTGCTCGTATTGTTTCTTCAAATCCACAAAGTGTAGAAGATTACAAAGCGGGAAAAGATCGTGCTATTAAATATTTAATGGGACAAATTATGAAAGAAACGAAGGGTAGTAGTGATCCTACGTTAGTCAATCGCCTACTTCAAGAAGAACTTGCTCGTAAATAAGATGAGTTGAACTTATTTCAAAACTATTGTATAATGGTAACTATAAAAAGGAGTCTAAAATATGAAATGGATAAAAAAGAATAAATTTACGGTTATCGCTATTGTGATTTTTGTTTTATTAACTATCGTTGCTTTTCAAGTAAAAGAAGTATTCTTTCCTGATCAAAGAACAGCTCTTTACGGAGATCGTTTAGATGGAAAAGTAACTGTTGAAAAGGCTACTTATGATGAAGTAAAGGCTAAAATTAGTGAGAGCGATAAAGTAAAAACAGTTATTGTGCGTGAAAATGGAAGACGTGTAGATATTACGATTACGGTTACAGATGATACTAATAAAAATGATGCAAAAGCATTAACAGATCACATTACGGAATCATTTACGGAAAGTCAAATTGGATATTACGATTTTCAAGTTTACATTAAAAAAGATTCCCAAACGGAAAACGATTTTCCTATTATAGGATATAAACAGCACAATAGTTCAAGTTTTGTTTGGAGCAAAGATAGAGAAAAAACGGAAGAGGCAAGTTAATGATGAAGAAAAAATTAATTATTATTATTCCTATTATTATTGCGCTGACAGTATTTATAGGTGTTTATGTATATTTTAATCACGAAGATAATAAAACTAGTTTAACAGTATTGGAAAAAAAATGGATTTCTAATAATTCCACACAAAAATATGATTTTGAAATTGTTAATAATTTTCCTGTTTTTTCTATGGATGGATCTGGAGTTATCTTTGATTTTATTGATAATTTTGAAATTGATACTAATTTAGAATTTAATAAAATATCTTATTTAAAAGAGAATAGTCCAACAACTAATGGTCTTAGAATTCGTATTTTAAATAATGATACAGTGTTATCTGATAAAGATTTATTACTTTTTGAAGATGGATATGTTGCTCTTAGTAAGTCTAATACCAAATATGATAAGATTTCAGAAATCGATTCTAAAGTAGTAGGTACTTTTACTAATGATATTGGAGAAGTTAGTTATTTTTTAAAAACAGCTAGCAATCTTACTTTTAAATCTTATGAAAATATTCAAACCATGTTGCAAGATTTAGAAAGTGATACCATTACTATGATGGTTATCCCACAAACGATGTATTTGGATTATATTTTAAGTAATAATAAATATTATACTAATTATTATTTTACCGAGATGTCTAAAAAAATTGTTTTAACGCTTAGTGATAATAATGCTGAATTAAATAATATTGTTAAAAAGTATTATGAAAAATGGAAAAAGGATTATTATATTTCTGAATATAATGAACAATATTTAAAATATTATATTTCAGCTAAAAAAATTAATGATAAAACCAAATCTGATATGCTTTCTAAAACTTATGTGTATGGTTATGTTGAGAATGCTCCTTATGAAGTTAATGTAGATGGGGTTGCTTCAGGAATTGCTTCTGAATATATTGCACGTTTACAAAGATTAACGGGAATTGATTTTACTTATAGAAAATTTAAGAATTTAGATGAATTAAAACAAGCCATTAATCAAAATGAAATCGATATTTATTTCAATTATTTTGATACTGGAACTTCTAGTAATTACCAAACTACGGTATCTCCTTTTGTAGAAGAATATGTCATTTTAAGAAATTCTAAAAATAAAGAACAGGTTACTACCTTTGAAGAATTAAAAGGGAAAACGGTTAATATGTTAGCTGATACTTCTTTAGTTCATTATTTTCAAGCTAATGCTAAGGCTAATATTTCTACTTATCATAGTTTAGATGAACTTACTAAAAATAATCATTTAATTATACTAGATAAAGAAACCTATTTATATTATCGTAATCATAAATTTAGTAAGTACGAACCTATTTATACTGGTTCTATGAGTAATGATTATACTTTTAGAATTCAAAATAATAATAAAGATTTATTCCAGTTATTTAATTATCTAATTACTACTAATTCTTATTATAATTATCGTATCAGTGGTTTAAATTCATTAAATTTATCTTTACTTGATCGTACTTCATTCCAAGAATTCTATTTTATTGTTTTAGGAATTGTTTTATTACCATTATTAATTTTATTAGCATTATATCTAATTCTTAAGAATAAAAAGAAACAAACGATTGTTAAAAAAGAAGATCGTCGTAAATATACTGATATTTTAACTTCTTTAAAGAACAGAAATTATTTGAATTTAAATATGCCAATTTGGGAAGAAAGTAAAATTTATCCACAAACCATTGTTATGATTGATTTGAATAATATTAAATACGTTAATGATAACTATGGACATGAAGCAGGAGATCAATTGATTATTGCTACAGCATCTACTTTAGTGAATACACAATTAGAAAACAGCGAGATTATACGTACAGATGGAAATGAATTTTTAGTTTATTTGGTAGGATATACTGAAAAACAAATTGAGACTTATTGTAAGAAGTTAGGTAGGGAATTAAAAGAATTACCATATGGATTTGGTGCTGCCATTGGATATAGTATGATTATGGATGATATTAAAACGATTGATGATGCTATTAATGAAGCAACTTTAGAAATGAAAACGGCTAAAGAAGAATCAAAATAAAAGTTGGGTGAATACAATGAACACTTTCCTTATGAAATTGAAAAACTTCATTAACCAATTATATCAACTAATTAAGAAGCCAGAAATGAGAATCTTACCGGGTCAACTGGCTTTTTTCTTATTACTTTCTATTATTCCATTATTTGCTGTCATTACTGTTATCGCTAGTCAATTTTCTTTATCTATCGAGTCTTTAATTCAAATTATTAATAAAAATTTACCATCTGAAATTGCAGATTTTATTATTCAAATTATCGATGGTAAAAGTCTTAGTATGAACATTATTATCTTTTGCCTTTCTGGTTTTATTTTGGCATCTAATGGGCCACATTCTATGATTATAGGATCTAATTTACTATATCAGGTAGATAATCAAAAACTTTTTCTTAGGCGTTTAAAAGCTGTTTTTATGACCATTATTCTGGTATTATTATTCTTATTTGTGTTAATTGTACCTGCTTTTGGTGATAAAATTATTTCTTTCATTATGCATTTTGTGCCTAATTATCAAATATCTAATATGATTCAAGTAGGATATAATATTTTAAAATACCCAACATCATTATTGATTATTTATTATTGTGTAAAAGTTTTATATACAATTGCTCCTGATAAAAAAATAAAGTGGAAAGAAACAACGATTGGTGCTATTACTACTACGATTGGATGGATTCTTTCAACAGAAATTTATTCTTTTTATGTGAACTACTTTGCTAGATACAATTTACTATATGGTAGTGTTGCTAACCTTTTAATTTTATTTCTTTGGATTTACTTATTATCTTATATTTTTGTGTTGGGTATGGCATTAAATGTTAATAGTTATCCAGAAAAAAATTGATTAAAACATATAGTAGTGTTATAATGAATACAGAAAGGATTGCCTATGAAAAAGAAAATAGAAAAACAGTGGAAACAATTTCAAAAAAGAATCAAAAAATTGTATGATGATTTTAGAAAAAATCCTAAGAAGACAACGCTTACTTTAATTAATAGCGGTTTAGAAATTGTCAAAAATAATGTATTATTTTTTATTTTTATTGTAACGAATGTTTTTATTGGTATTTTACTTAGATATTTTACCATTCATACTGTAGAAAACTTGCTATCTATTAAACCTATTTTAGCAGATTTAGCAATTGTTTTGTTTTTAGGTGGTATTAGTTTTTCTTTGAAAGAAAAGAATCGTTTCCCTTATTTATTAGTAGTTAGTATTATTTTAACGATTATTTGTATTTTTAATTCTGTTTATTTTACTTTCTATACTTCGTTTATTTCTGTATCTTTAATCGTTACAGCAAGATATGCAGTAGAAGTAGGTGATTCTATTACCAATCTTTTAAAAGTACAAGATTTCTTCTATATTATTTCACCAATACTTTTGACAGCAAGTTATTTTTATTTAAAGAAAAAAAATCGTATGACTTTCGCGGATAAAGAAAAAAGAAGTGTAAGTAAAATGATTACTACTTTTATTGGTGCAGGAATTACGCTTGTCTTATTTTTAATTACCTTGACTCCAAAAGATATTGGAAGATATGCTAATCAATGGAATCGTGAATATATCGTTATGAGTTTTGGAGTCTATGCTTATCAGGCAAACGATATTGTAAAAAGTATTGAACCCCAATTAACTAGTTTATTTGGGTATGATAAAGCACTAAAGACTTTTACAGAATATTATAGTGATAGAAGTGATGAACAAACTTGGAAAAATCAATATACTGGTATTTTTGAAGGAAAAAATATTTTAGTGATTCATTATGAAAGTATGCAAAATTCTAATATTGGTCTTACTTTTAATGGACAAGAAGTAACTCCTAACTTAAATCGATTAGTAAAAGACTCTATTTATTTTAGTAATTTTTATTCGCAAGTTAGTGGTGGTACTTCTAGCGATACCGAATTTACTTTTAATACTTCTTTAATGCCAACCAATAGTGGTACTGTTTTTGTTAGTTATTTTAATCGAGAATATGTATCAACTCCACTATTATTACGTGATAAAGGTTACTATACTTTTAGTATGCATGGTAATAATGGATCTTTTTGGAATCGTAATGCAATGCATGAAACATTAGGATATGAGAGATTTTTCAGTAAAAACGATTATGAAATCGATGAAGTTATTGGATTAGGGTTATCTGATCGATCATTTTATAGGCAATCTCTTGAAAAATTAAAAGAAATTAATGAGAAAAACCAACCTTACTATGGTACTTTAATTACTTTAACAAATCATACACCTTTTGATGATATTGATAAATATGGCGAATTTGATGTTACTTTAAAGAAAAATGTTTATAATGAGGAAACTGGTGAATATGAAGAAGTTGTTTATCCATATATGGATGGAACTAAAATGGGAAATTATTTTAAATCCGTTCACTATGCTGATGCAGCGTTAGGAGAATTTATTGATAATCTAGAAAAAGAAGGAATTTTAGATAATACCGTATTAATTATTTATGGAGATCATGATGCTAGACTTCCTAAAACAGATTATCGAAGATTATTTAACTATGATCCTGAAACCAATAGTATCAAAAATTGTACTAGTGAAGATCCAGAATGCGTTGTTATCGATAGTAATACTTACGAATTACTTAGAAAGGTTCCTCTTTTGATTTATAGTAAGGAAACCAAAGAAAAATTACATCAAGAAGTAACTAATGTAATGGGTATGTATGATGTTATGCCAACTTTAGGTAATATGTTTGGTTTTTATAATAAATATCAGTTAGGACATGATATCTTTAATATCCAAGATGATAATATTGTGGTATTTCCTAATGGAAATTGGGTAACTAATAAAATATATTATAATTCACAAAATGAATCATGGCTTCCACTAAAGGAAACAGAAATTTCAGCAGATTATATTAAAGAATGTACAGATTATGCCGGAAAATTATTAAATGCTTCTAATTCTACTATTGTGTTTGATCTAATCAAAAAACAAAGAGAGACAGAAGAATCTGAATCTGATTATATAGAGGAAAAAGTAATCGATGGAATTGAATAATAAACGAATGATACGGGGTGGCAAAGTGAAAAAATCAAAAAAAGCAAAGTTCTATAGAAGAAGAGTTCTAGCAGTAGTCCTAATAATAGGTGGTATTCTAGGACTTTTTTACTGGCATACTAGAAATAAATTACAGGTAGTTACTGTCGTTTCGGAAATAGGGGACTATGATTATTATTTGGAAAGTAATGCAACGAGAATTTATAAAAAATACTACAAAGAATTAGAAAAAGAGTTAGAAGATTATAAAATTGATGAAGAAAATTATGCTTCTTTAGTTGCACAATTATTTGTTATCGATTATTATACGTTAAATAATAAAATTACCAATAAAAATATTGGTGGAACTCAATTTATCCATTCGGAATTAAAAAATCGCTTTATAGAAGAGTCTTCTAATACAGTTTATAAGTATGTCAAAAATAATTTATATGGAAATCGGAAACAAAAATTACCAGAAGTTAATGATGTTAAAATTTCTTCCATTCAAGAAATCAACTATCATAAAAATGATTATCAAGATTCTAGAGCATATCAAGTTGTGGTAAAGGTGGGTTATGTCAAAGATTATGATTATCCAGAAGAAGTCAATATCACACTCATTCATGAAGAAAATCGATTAGTAATCGTTGAAATTAACTGATTATGAATCAGTAATTCGTGGATTAAAAAAGGTCAAAATATAGGAGTCATGTTTCTTTCGAAAGCATGGCTCCTACTATTTTATTATGGACTAAAATGAAATGTTTTAATTAGATTTTCTTCCTCTAGATTTAAATTCACTTGCATTTCTTTACTAATTGATTTTACGCTATCTTCATTTAGTAGATAACACCATAGATTACTGTTTAGATTTTGAAAATAGATTTTTTTATTTATACCATTTAGTTTTAATTGTGTGATATTTAAAAAGTCTCCATTACTTTGATATTGTCTTGATTTTAAAATATCTTTGAAAATATTATAAAACGATAAAATTTCTTCTGTCGTAAGATTAGTATCTAAGTTATTCGAAACTGTTTCTAAAACTTCAAGAATCGTATTTACATCTCTTACTTCTGTTAGTTTATTTAATAATGATTTTAAAAGCAGTTGTTGATTGTAACCACGATCAATGTCTCCTAATTTTAAATCATAACGGTTTCTAGCTAAGACCAATGCTTGTTCTCCATTTAAATTTTGAATTCCTTGTTCAATACAAACTTGTCCTTGACGATTGGAATCATCTGTACATAATTTCTTTGGTACATCTACTGTTACTCCACCTAATGCATTGACAATTCCAACAACACCCTTAAAATTAACTTTTACATAATAATTAATATCAATATCAAATACATTTTCAATCGTTTGCATCATACAATCAGTACCAAACCATCCGGCATGTGTTAATTTATTTTTTTGATTATCGCGACAACTGATTGGTACATAAGTATCTCTTGGTATAGACATCATTGTAACATTTAAAGTTTCTGGATTAAAGGTAATTAAAATTAAACCATCTCCATTTGCATAGGCATTCTTTTTTAGTCCATCCTTTTCAGAATCTACTCCCATGAGCAAGATTGAAAATGGTTTTATTTTATTTGAATTTCCTAAGATAGATGCAGCTGTAGTAGTTTCCTTTTTTATAGTTTTATCTTTTTCTATAATTACTTTCACATCATTACTGATATTTTCAAATCCTTCTGTATTTTGAAACATTACATCGTAATTACTAGATACAAACATTAAATCAATTTTTTCTTGGTATAAATCATTTAGCATCGCTAATAAATCACTATAAGTAACGATTTCATTATCATTTTCTAAATGATTTTCATCAATTATTTCTTGTGCTATTATGTAATTATCTACTGATAATGTATCATCAATCATTCCAATTTTATATTGGCTAACATCATTAATATTTTCAATATCATTCTTGTTTAGAGTAATGAGACTAGATGCATATACAATTTTATTTTTATTAATGGTATCAATAATATGATAAATTTTATTAATAGAATAACATCCAATGATATTAATTAGGATAAACAATATCATCATCATGATTGCTATGGATTTCTTTTTCTTTCTTTTTAGTAAAAAGAATAAAAAATTAATAAAAATAATTCCGCCAATCATACAATAACGAATCATTGGTTCAATAGGACCTAGTAATAGGATATGGTAAATTAAAAAAATACTACTGATTAATACTAGTAATATTAAAACATTATTTAATTTTAAAGTCTTTTTCTTTTTTGTTTTTTTACTCATAGGTCTATCCTCTCTATTTACATTATATCCAAAAATGATAAATTATACAATTTTGTATTAGAAAATAAAATGAGTTGACACTTATATGATAGAAAAATGTAAATTTTCTAAAAATAAAATGTCGATTAATGACTTTCTGCTTTTTTATTGATATAATATAGTTGAGAAATTATCAAAGGAGTGAGAAAATGAAAAAGAGAATGCTATCTTTATTCTTATTAATTTTTGTCTTTTTTATCACATCTTTTTCTGTGAATGCTTTAACTCCTGATCAATTACTAACTAGAGTAAGTGAGTGTAGTAAAATTGAACTTGCTTCCGCTAATGAGGATGGTTCTATCACAAAAGTAGAATGTTATGATACTTATGAAGAAGCAAAAAAAATAATGAATGAAACAGATAATGATAATTTGGTATTAATAGAGCAGGGTGTTATTATTGATGCTAAGTATGCCGTTATTGATTATGAAATTAGTTTTCCTGCGGGTCATCAAAATTATGATTCTATTTATATTGACAAAAATTCTAATGTTACTAATGGTGCTTATATCAAAGGTGGTACTCCTGATGATGCTGCATTATTAGAAATAGATTATCAAACAAAAAGAGCAAAAATAAAAGTAGCCGGATTAATAGGTTGGATGAATAAATATGATGGAACATTAAAATTATATGATATTGTTCCTCTTGCTTGGGCTAAAACTCCGCAGTCTTATCTAGTAACAAATGATAAAATAACTCATATTTTTCCAGGTAATGTTTATGGAAAAAGTGGTTCTTCTCTTACTATTGATAGAAAACCAAGTATGCTAGAAGTAGGTACTTACTATAGTTACGATGGACATTATTTTTATACAGATATGAAGACACTATTAAATGATTATAGAAATAATACTTATGAACATTCCGTAAATAAAGATAATCCGTATTATAACTATTATCAATATCTATCTTTTCGAACAAAGACTAATTATAATATGGAAAATATTAATCAGTATTTATCCAAGAGAATTTCTGATGCTACTTCTAAAATGTTAAATACTGGTCAATATTTTATCAATGCGCAAGATAATTATGGGGTCAATGCTATTTTAATGATGGCAATTGGAATGAATGAATCTGGAAGAGGGCTAAGTCCAATTGCTCAAGCAAAAAATAATTTATTTGGATTAAATGCAGTTGATGCTTCTCCTGGTACATCTGCTGATGTATTTGCTACTGTGGAAGATTGTATCTATAGTTATGCTTATTCATGGCTTTCTTATAAATTTTTACAACCAGGTGAATATTATGATAGATATAAAGGAGCCAATTTAGGAAATAAAAGCCAAGGATTAAATTATAAATATGCATCAGATCCTTTTTGGGGAGAAAAAGCAGCAGCATATTATTATGATATAGACAGTATGTTTGGTTTTCAAGATCACAATGTAGTACAAATAGCTGTTTTAAATGATAATTATAATAATACTGTTTATGCTATGAAAACACCAGGCGGAGATTACGTTTCGAAAGATTATTATCAGTATAAAGTGAAAGATTCTGCAGTAGCCGTTGTTGAAGAAACACAAGGACCATCAGTAAATGGAAATACTACTTGGTATAAGGTAATGAGTGATCCTACTATAGATGATAATTTAAATTATACAGGAGATTCTAAAAGTAATCCTAGAGTTAAATATAATTGGAATGGTTCTTATGTATATGTTTCAGCTGCTTATTTTAATAAAGTAAATACACCTGTGCAAGCAGTGCCTAGTGTTCCACCAACAGTTCCTGATCCTAGTCCTAAAGAAGAACCTAATGATCCAAAAACAGAAACACCAAAACCAAAAGCAGTTTCTGATATTGTAAAAGAAGCAAATTATCATTATGAAAATGGAATCATTTCAGGGATTACACCAGGTACTACTGTAGAAGCTATTAAAAATAGTTTAACTACTGCTGGTGGTGAGGTTGTGATTACTGATAGCAATGGAAAAGAAAAAACAACTGGTAAAATTGGTACTGGAGATCAAGTAAATATTACTTCAGGTATTACAGAACGTTTATCTGTTTTGATTTACGGAGATAGTAATGGAGATGGAAGTATCGATAAGCTTGATTGTGCTGAAATATTAAGACAATATTATGGTTATGTTAAGTATGATGATATTCGAAAAAAATCTTTAGATATCAATAAAGATGGTAATATTGATAAATTGGATGCATCACAGGTATTAAGACATTATTATGGATATATTAATATTGAACAATAGGAGAATAAAATGGGTAAAATAAAATATTTATTTTTTGGTTTTGGATGTTTTTTCCTGATGGCTAATGCTGTAGATGCCTCTACGATTAATGCATCTATTTCTGCAAGTAGTGATAATGTAGTGATAGGTACTTCTGTTAAAATTACGAGTACTATTTCATCAAATCAACCAATCTTCTTTATTGAAGGTTCCTTGAAATGTAGTGGTTCTGGGGTAAATAGTAGCGTTGATTTAAAATTTGAAACAATGGAAAATACTACAAAATCTAATTCAAAATACTTAACTATTAAGCCTACATCAGTTGGCAAAGTACAATGTACTATTAATGGAAAAGTTATAGATGCTGATCATTCAAATTGGACTAATGTTACTAAATCGGTTACCATTAATGTTGTGAAACCTCGTGAAAAATCTACTAATAATAATTTAAAAAGTTTATCTGTTGAAGGTTTTTCTTTAAGTCCTGATTTTAATAAAGATACTCTAGAGTATACCGTAAATTTAGATTCTAATGTGGAAAAAATTAAAATTAATGCTACTAAGGAAGATAGTTATGCTAGTATCGATGGATTAGGGGAGAAAGATGTTCAAGAGGGAGATAATAAATTTGAAATTAAAGTAACTTCTGAAACTGGTTCTAGTAAAATTTATACCATTAATGCTATCGTTAAAGATAGTAATCCTATTGAAAAAGAAATTGATCATAAAAAATATACCATTGTAAAAAGAGAAAGTGCTCTAACAAAGCCTGAAGGATTTGAAACTATAAAAGTAACTATCAATGAAACGGAAATTCCTGCTTTCTATAATGAGACTCTAGATATTACTTTAGTGGGTTTAAAGAATGAAAATGGTACCATTTCTTTATTTCAATATGATGAAAAAGCAGATTTTTATTCAAAATATGAATTTTTAACTTCTATGAGTAAAACGATTATTTTTGAAGATACTGATGAGGAAATAGAAGGTTTCCAAAAAACAACAGTTACGATAGAAAATCAAGAATATCATGTTTATCAAAGTGATAGTAATAAAGATTATGTTTTAGTATACGGATTGGATTTAGAAACAGGTAATAAAAATTGGTACTTATATCATATCAAAGATCAGACCATACAGATTTATATGAATGATTTAGTAGATGATATGCAACAAGATTTTAATCAAAAAATTCAAGAATATAAAATGGTTTTATTAGGAATGATTGGTCTATCCTTAGTACTACTAATCATTACAATTATTGAAGTTTGTTCTAAAGGAAAAATTAAGAAAAAATTGTTAAGAAAGATTGATAGTTTAAAGGAAGAACTAGCGGCGAAAGAAGAATTCATAAATAAGAAACCAAAAAATTCTAAAACTAAAAAGGAAAATAAAGAAGACACTAATGATTAGTGCCTTTTTAAATGAAAAAATTGAAAAAATAATTTTGAATGGTATAATATAACGTATATGTTATATTGATTTTGGAGGTATTTATGAAAGATAGAATTGTTCATTATAATTCAACAGCATGCTATTTAAAAAAAGATAATGAAGTTTTAATGATAAAATTTACTAAAAAGTGGGGACAAGTATATGCTCCTCCTGGTGGTAAGTTTGAGTCTGGAGAAACACCACTAGATTGTATTATTAGAGAGTTTTATGAAGAAACTGGATTAACTTTAATTAATCCAAGACTTCAGGGAATATCCTATTGGCATGCTTCCACTGAAGGTATTATATTTATATATACTGCTGAGGAATATAGAGGAGAATTAACGAAAACTTCTACAGAAGGAAATTTAGAATGGATAAAAATAGATGATTTATTATCCATCAAACAATTTGATCAAAATGAGAAATTTACACCATATCTTTTTAAAGACGAATTATTCGAAGGAAAGTTTTTGATAGATGATAAATGCAAAGCTTTAAAATATGAAATCAGGAAAATGTAGATGGTAATATGGTAGGTATGAGAATATTGTTAGGTAAATAATTAAAACGAAATAGAAATGGTATTTTTAAATCAAAATAAAGAAGACACTAATGATTAGTGCCTTCTTTATTTTCCTAAAGTAACAGTAACTGTAGTATTATCAGGAACTGTACTTCCACTTCTCATGGATTGTTTTATTACCGTGGTATTTTCCTGATTTTTACCCTCGTATACAAATTTACAGTTGATATTAGCCTTCTTACAATTTTTTTCTGCTTCTTCTTTTGTCATTCCTATTAAATTAGGAACTGTAGTATTTCCACCTTGTGAAATTATTAATTTTACCGTATCATTATTTTTAATTATTTCATCCTTTTTATGAGAAGAAGAAATTAATTGACCAGATTCTATCGTATCACTAAATTGGTAATCAATAGAGTAAATGACGTTATTTTCATCTGCCCATTTTTTAAAACTGTCTATATCTTTAAATGCAATCATTCGAAGAGGTCCCTTGGATATGGTAACAGTAATCGTATCTCCAACTTCTAGATTGGTTCCCTTTGTAGGGGAATAAGAAATGACTTTTCCTTTTTTGATGGTATCATCCCAATCTTCTTGAAATTCAACTTTTAATCGATTATTGGTAGCCCAAGTGGTAACTTCTGCTTGATTCATCTTACTCAAATCAGTTACTGTAATTTCATTCTCTTTTGCAATTGTGATTGTGATTTGGGTTTTGTCGTTAGGATGAATAATTTTAAATTTACTGATACTTTGTTTTAAAACAGTACCTTCTTCTTGATCTTCACTATAAGCGTATTCGATTTGATAATTTAAATGATTTCTACCTAAGTAAATAAGAGCATGGAAAGTATCTAATCCCACTAAATTTGCCATCGTTACTGAAGGTAAATCTTCTTCTTTTCCTAAAGATGATTTTAAAGTAATTGGTTCCTTTCTTTGAATTTTATCAATTACATCTTGTTCAAAAATAATATCTTTTTCTATTTCTTCGTTAAATTCAAATAAAATCGTTACATTCGTTAAGTGATTTTCTTCAATAAATTGAATTACGTCATCTAATTTCCAACCAATCATGTTAGTGATTTCTGTTTTTTTGTTTTCATCAGGACCATCTGATACAATCACTTTAATTTTTTGGATCTTTTTCGTAGAAGTACCTGCTTTTGTATCTTGTTCCATTACTTTATACTTTTCAATCTCATCGCTATTTTGAAAAGTTTGTTCTACTAAAATATTTCTCTCATCAGCCCAACTTACGACTTCTTTAATATCTTTTCCTGTAAAATCTAATACATAATCATTTGTCGAAAAAATTCCCGTTAATAATTGAAACATACTGTAAAAAGAAAGTAGAAGAGAACCGATGATTAAAAATATTTTCACTTTTTTACTCTTAGCGAACATCCCCATGACGACATACAAGACGGAAAAAATAGCCAGAATAATTACACTAATGATACTTACAATTTGTTTTTGTAGATTAGAACTATTCAAAATGACATAAATCATATAGGAAACTGTAGATACTAATGCTAGTGCTAAACAAAAATAAGTAAAAATTTGAAATATCTGTTCTTTTCGATTTCTTTCTTCCATAATATCACCTCTATTATATCTTTATTATATAATAAGAAATGAAAAACGAGAACTATATTTCAAAAAATAATGTCAAAAGAAAATTGCTAGCAAAACTAAATTTTGCTATCTTTCTAAATTCGTTCATGATAGAATAGAACTATAGAAAGTTGGGATAAAATGAAGAAAATAAAAGAGATAGGAATTTTTTTATTGATGTTACTATGTATCATTACGATGGGAAGCACTTTTTTATTTTTCTTTAAAGTTTCCATCACACCATATCATTTACCATTTTTTATATTCATTACTGGAATTTTATATTATTTATTTAGAAGTAAGCAAGAAAAAAAAGAAATTATTCAAGTCATTTTATTATCTTTAGGAATCATAGTCATTAGTGTATTGATTTCTAGTTTTATGTTTGATCGCTCAAGTGATGGAAATACTTATCATAAAGATGCTATTGGCGTATTCAAAGAAGGATTTAATCCTGTGTACCAATCAAGTAGTGATGTTATTCAAAAAAGAACAGATGATAGTAAGACATTAACCGAATATAGTATTTGGATTGATCACTATGCAAAAGCTAATTGGATAATAGCAGCTAATTTTTATGCTTTTACTGGAAATATTGAGTCTGGAAAGGCTATGAATTTTCTTGCGATATATATTGTGTTTTCTTTTTTATTTACAACATTAATAACGATACTAGATCAGAAAAAAGCCTTTATCATTTCACTGATAGCAGTATTCAATCCTGTTACAGCTGCTCAATTATTTACCTATTATAATGATCAATTAGTTTGTTTATTTTTATTTCTGGCAATTTTCTGTTTGATTAAGATCGATTATGATTTTCATAATCAAGAAAACTGGTTTGTTTATATTCTCACTTTTATTCTTTTAGCCAATATAAAATTTAATGGTTTGGGTTACTTGTTAGTATTTAGTTTCTTATTTGTTTGTAGATATTTATATCGTGCATTCCGAAATAAAACATTACTTCCTACTTTTCAAAAGTTATGTATTCTTTTCATCCCTTTATTTATCATTAGTTTAGTCATAGTAGGTTATCCCACTTATATTAAAAATACGATTGATCATCAGAATCCCTTTTTTCCTCTTTATGATGATAAGGGGGAGGATATCATTACTTTGCAACAACCTAAAAAATTTAATAGTATGAATACTTTTGAAAAATTATTTTACGCTACTTTTTCTAAGGCTAATAATTTAAGAGAACATGATCAGACAGAATTAAAAATACCATTTACTGTTTACCCAGAAGAATTTACTCCAGCTATGTCTAATGATTTAAGAATTAGTGGATGGGGAATTTTCTTTAGTGGATTGTTCTTATGTAGCATCATTATTTTTATCAAATATTTTAAAGACTATAAAAAAGAAAGTTGGATTCTTTATACTTTAGGAATTACTATATTATTGTTGTTAGGAATGAGTGAAAGTTGGTGGGCTCGTTATACTCCACATTTTTATCTATTTATTATCTTATCTTTATATGTGTTACTTCGTTATGGAAAATGGAAAATAGTAAACTTCATATATGTAATGTTCATTAGTGTTAATACACTACTTCCTTTAGCAGGTAATACTTTCTTTACTTTCAAAAATAGTATACAAATTATGAAGGATTTTTCTCAAATAACGAATCAATCTATTATCGTTAATAGTCAAGGAATGAATGGCATTTTATATAATCTTAAAGATTTTCATATTTCCTATGAACTGGATTCTACACTAGAAGGAACAGAATTATATTATCATTATTTAGAGTATAGGAGTAAGTAAATGAAAAAAGAATATTTGATTATCATCTTTATATTATTAGGACCTTTCTTAGATGTTGCTAGTTTTTTAGGGTTACCATTTAGTATCTTACTGAGAGGTATTTACTTATTAGCAATTTCTTGTTTTTTGATACTTAAGAAAAAAGAAATCAAGTTACTTTTCTTGTTATTTGGATTTAGTACGATTTATTTTCTAATTCAAGTATTTTCTTTCAGGATAGGTATCATAGCTAGTTTGTCTGCTATTTTAAAGTTTTTATATTTACCAGTTTCTATTCTTTATTTTAAAGATTATATATTTCCAGTTGATAAGAAAAAAATCTTTAGCATGGTTTTACTTACTTATGTAGGAATTTATTTATTATCATATGTTTTCAAGATAGGTGCTAATGCTTATCTAGAGACAGATGGGAAAAGTGGTTTTAAAGGTTTGTTTTCTTCCATTAATGAATTTAGCGCTATTTTGGTTGGATTATTACCAATTGTTTTAGACTATTTTCAAAAAATGAAAAAATATTGGGTTGTTGGTGGAATTATTATTAGTGTTTTTATCATTAGTTTATTAATTGGTACTAAGATCTTAATGGCAGGAATTTTATTTAGTGTTCTTTATTTATTATGGCAAAAAAAAGATGCTTTATTTTTTAGTAGAAGAAAAATAGAAAAGGTTGGAATTATTATCTTTAGTATTTTTCTACTTGTTGGTGGTGGATTTTTATTTACCAAGACTAGAACTTATCATAATATGATGGTTCAACAAGAATTTTTTCAAGTTGAAAATATTTTCTCTTTAGAATTTATTAATAGGATAGTATATAATGATAGACTGACTTTTTTAAAAGATAATTTTGATTATTATAGGAAACAAAATGTTAGTAATATCTTCTTTGGAATTGGCATGAATAATAGTGATGTTAAAATGGTAGAGATTGATATTTTTGATATTTGGTTTCGTTATGGAATTGTTGGTATGATTCTTTTTGTAGGAAGTATCCTTTACTTGATTGATTTTAAAAAAATGAAAAAAATAGATAAGATTTCTTTTCTTTTATTTCTTTTCATTTCTTTGACTTCTGGTCATGTTTTCATTTATCCTGCTGTTTGTATTTATATGGCACTTTTATAAAAAAAGTTAGCAAAAATATTTTTGCTAACCTTTTGTAATAAATTTCATAATAAATTAAGATGTTTTACTCTAGCAAAGATTGAATTTCTTCATCCGTTAAATTTGTATATTGGATGATTTTTTCTATTGGTTCGTTATTTGCTAACATAGCTTTTGCTATCTCAATTTGTTTTTCCTTGGATCCTTCTTCTTTGCCTTTTTCTAATCCTTTACCATAAGATTCTTCTCGAATCGAATTTTCTGTCTTTTTCATCACTTTCTCATGATCATA
>CANQBE010000006.1 GCA_947589515.1 uncultured Bacilli bacterium | reverse complement strand
CTATTTAAATATGTAGCTGCAGTTTGTCTTGTAACTCCACATCTATCTTCAATATAATTGATTCTAGTATATACTTCGAAGAATAATGAATCTAATAATTCATCAGAATATATTTTAGGTAATTTAGTCATAAATTCTTCTTTATAAGATTCCATCTCTCCTTGAATTAGTTTAATTAATTCAATAGTATTTTTTGATGTTTCTTCTATTCCTTTTAAAATATATATTGTCCAATCTTCATAATTATTATTTTCTCTAAATTCAGTAAATAATTTATAATATTGATCTTTATTCTTATTAATGTAATTACTTAAATATAAAATAGGACTATCTAAAAGATTATTTAATACTAAATATAAAACATTTAATATTCTTCCAGTTCTTCCATTTCCATCATAAAATGGGTGGATAGATTCAAATTGATAATGAATTAATGCCATTTTAATTAATGGATCAACTTCATCGTCATTTTCATTAATATAATCTTCAAGATTTTTTAATAACTCTCTAATTTCTTTTTCTTCTTGTGGTGGAGTATAAATTACTTCTCCAGTTTTACTATTAACTAATTTAGTTCCAGGATTCTTTCTTACACCAGCTTTATTATGTTCAATCATTCCTTGAAGCTCTACTAAAACATTAGTTGAAATAAATCCCTTTTCTTTTATAATTTCATATCCACGCCAAATAGCACTTCTATAATCAACAACTTCTTTAGCAGATTCATCTTTAAATCCACTTTCTGTTAAAACTTTATAAATGTTATCGTGAGTAGTAACTATATTTTCAATTTCACTACTATCTTTAGCTTCCTTTATGGTAATAGCATTTATTAAAATATGTTGATTAGGAATTGAATTAGCAAATCCTTTTAATTCTGCAAGTGATCTGGAAGCTTCATTTAATGCTTCAAGTATTTTTGGCGTTTTTAAATCGTAATCATTAAATGGTAATAACTTCATAACTAGTCATCTCCTTATATATAATATTATACTATTTTTTTAACATATACAAGAAATATGTTAAATTTTTTTTATTTTTTTAACATATTTAACAATTATGTTAAAAATTACTTTATTACCTATCATTCCCATAGAACTTATCTCTAATAGTACTATTTTATATATTTTTAATAACTTTAAAATTTTAATTAATGTTACTTGTTAATCTCTATAAATCTTATTTAAACTTAGTAATACACAAAAATGAGAGCGCTTTTGCTCTCTCTTCAGGGAGCGGTTAATATTCACACACTTCTAAGTTTATTTAAATACTTTTACCTTTATTTTAAAACTTATCAAATATTTAGGTAACACAATTATGAATCAAAGTTTAAAATTTTGGTAATTGAAAAGGTAGTTGAGATTGTTCACTTAACTACCTTTTTTATTACAATTTACAAATAATATAATATTAATTCATTATTGATAATATTTCATGAATTAAATCGGAAACACTCTTATATTTTTTTAATGCTACTTGTTTTAATTCTTCTACAGAATTAACCATTGCATATCCATTAAAATCTTTAATCATGGAAATATCACTATAACCATCGCCAATTGTATAAACATTTTCTTTTAATAAATTTAATCTATTTATCAATAAATTTATAGCATCCGATTTATTTGTCTCATTAGAAATTATTTCTACTGAATTTGCTGTAACATAATAAGAATTCACATAATCTGAATATTTATTATTTATTATTTCATTAATCTTCATTGCTTCTTCTTTTGTATGATATTTAACTCTAATCTTTGTTAAATCGCCATAATCAAATTCAACTCTACTTTCTAATTTACTACAGCAAAAATATTTTATTGATTTTTCTAATTGTAAATCTTCTTTGATTTTATTTATAACATCATTATTTATAGTAAAATTGGCAATAATATTATCATCTTTATCTAGTATTGTTGCTCCATGATTAATAATTACATAATCATATTTAAAATTATATGCATTTAATTTTTCATGATAATCCATATAACTTCTACCAGTTGCAATCATAAATATGTTTCCTGCTTTTCTAAATTTATCTACAGCTTTTTTATTAATTTCTATATCTTCATCATTCAAGTAAAATGTTTGATCATAATCACTCACTAATAGTTTGGTATTACATTTCAATTTTCTTTCTATATCATCTTCTTTTACCATATTATGTACATTGGATTCATGAATAATTTCTATCCACATAGGTTTATCAGTTTTTATTATTTCAATATCAATGTCAGTATCAAATATTTTTGAGTGATTATAATTTAAAATAGAATCATTTTTTCCACTTATCATTGATAAAAAATGATTATCTTTTCTTACATAATCATATGTCTTTTTAGTTATTAGATCATATTGGATACCATTTTCAAATGATATGATACATTTATGAAAATTTTGATTAGCATAATTTTGTACTTTTTCTACATAATTTTCCGATATCATATCATCATTATCTATTCTAGTCGTAATTAAATAGTCGAAAATTAAGTTATTATCATTACAATATTCTAACAAGTTGAATTTTTGATTATCATTGAAATATAAATCTATAAAATTATATTTCTTTTTTAATTTTAATATTTTGTTTTTAAAAATATTTGGAGTATCACTATGAAATAAAACTATCCAACTAAAATTTTGATTTGTCTGTTTTTTTATAGATTGCAAAGTATATTTTTCAAATATCAAAAATCTTTGTTTTAAATAATCTATGTCTAATATTTTATTCATTGGATTGTAACTTGGATTCTTTAAAGAGCAACTGTAATTTGTTCTTATATTAAATCTCGTTATAATAAAATGTTTATATTTTATCTCCTTTTTCATAATTTTATCTCCATTTTCATAATTTTACTGGTCATTTTATTAATGTATTGGTTAATCATTATATAATCTTTAATTGGGATTTTTATTCTTTCAAACAATCTATTTAATACTTGTACTAAATTTATCTCGTTATTTTTATATTCTTTTATTTTATGTTGCATATCTCTTTTAAAGGCCCTTTTATATGAATGAACTAAACTGGTTCTTTTGATGATAATTTTACCTTTTAAAGTATTGATATCCATGTACATATAAATATGTCTTCCTTCAAAAATTTTCAAAGGGGATAATTTTTTATATAAATAATCATATATTAAATCAGCATCATCATAATACTTATCTTTGTTTTTTATTTCTGGATGTTCCTTTATAAAAGAATCTAGCAATTGCTTTATATGATCTGGTCTATTTTTTAAACTAGCACCAAACATCCAGTCTAAACTTATGAAATCTATGTTTTTATTTTTACTTATTTGTCTAGCTAATGTCGTTTTACCTGATCCCATCATTCCAGTAATATTGATGATATCATCATTTGTTAATTGAATTTCTAAATCAGGTTTATCCTTAAATATACCTACATATTCTTTTCTTGACATACTATTCACCGACTTATATTATAACATAATCAAGTGCTTTTCATTATTGTAAATTTTCCTAAACAAAACTGAGGTAGATTTCACTTTTTCTTCAGAAAGTATCAGTTAATAAAAAAGATGAGGATTACTCATCTTGTGAAAATGATAGTTATGCTTCGTTTTTCATTTCTTTAATGGCCATGGTAGCAGCAATCGAACCATCACTTACGGCTGTCGTTAGTTGACGAAGTTCTTTTACTCTAGTATCGCCGGCAACATAAATTCCATCAACTTTGGTATGTACACCATCTGGGGACTCAATATATCCTTTCTCATTGATATCCACTACATTTGCAAAAATAGTATTCTTAGGATCTTGACCAATCGCAATAAACAATCCATCTACCTTTATTTCTTGTCTTTCTTGATTTTGATTTTCTACCGTGATGCTTTCTAATTGATCTTTTCCCTTTAAAGCAACAATATTAGAATTTAGAATCATTTCAACATTTTCTTTTTGACGTAGTTCTTTGGTATAAACTTCTTCGCCTCTAAATTCCTCACGTCGATGAATGAGATACACTTTACTCGCAATATTCGATAGATAAAGAGCATCTTCTAAAGCTGTATTGCCACCACCATTCACCGCAACCACTTTATTTTTATAAAAATTACCATCGCAGGCAGCGCAGTAGGATACCCCTTTTCCTAAAAATTCCTGTTCTTCGGGAATATTTAATTTTCTATTTTGGGCACCAGTTGCGATAATGACTGCTTTGGCATGATATTCTCCTTTATTCGTAGTTACTGTTTTATCCGTTTCTACATGAAGTACCGTTTCATATTTAATTTCTAATCCTAATTTCTTAACTTGATTATATAAATTCGTCGCAAAATCAAAACCTGTAATTGAGTCAATTGCTGGATAGTTTTCTACTTTATGAGCATTTAAAATTTGTCCACCATAACTTTTAGCTTCTAATACTAATACTTTTTTATTAGCTCTTAACGCATAAAGAGCACTTGTTAATCCTGCAGGACCTGCTCCTACAATAATAATATCATACATATTTTTACCTTCCTTATCTTTATAATTCCATAGTATATAATTTCAATTATCTTGTCAATTCTATTTTAAAAATATCATAAAATTTTCAAAATGTTTTCATACTAATAACGAAAGAAGTATGGTGATTCGATGCAAAAGCAAGTGACCTATCATAAAAAATATCATCCTAGATTTCATCATAGAAAACATCATTTCCAATCTCAATATCCTAAAAAATATTTAGATTCAAGAAATACCTATAACCAACGCCAGTTGTTTCATCCAAAAAGAAAATATCATTTTTTACTTTATGGGATTTCCATTTTTCTAATATTATTTAGTGGTTTTCATATTTCTTTATGGCTTATCGATTATTATCAAACGATAAAACTCAGTAAGCAACTCCAAAATCAAGCAACTGTTTCAGAAACAGAAGAAATTTTGGATAGTTCCTTTATTCATCCACCAGAAGATCAAAATGATCGTTATTGGGATTATGTCAATTTAGATTTTTTGCAAGTAGATTTTACTTCTTTACGTCAAGAAAATCCAGATACTATTGCTTGGATTGAAGTTTTGGGAACTAGTATCAATTATCCTGTTGTGCAAACCGATAATAATGATTATTATCTTACCCACTCTTTTGATCATCGTAAAAATGAAGCTGGATGGATTTTTGCCGATTACCGCAATCAATTTGACGAACTTAACGATAATAGTATTATTTATGGTCATGGAAGATGGGATGGCACCATGTTTGGTAGTTTAAAACAAGTATTAGAAGATGGTTGGTTTTTAGATTATCAAAATCATGTTATTCGATTATCGACACTTCATGCCAATATGATTTTTCAAATTTTTAGTGTGTACACCATTTATAAAGAAAGTTATTATATGATTCCTAATTTTAGTAGTTTACTTTCTTATCAAACTTTTTTAGATACTATTCAAAAACGAAGTAAATTTACTTTTCCAACTACCGTAAATACGAATGATAAAATTTTAACATTATCTACTTGTCAAGATAACGATGGGAATCGAATTGTGGTCCATGCTAAATTAATTAGAAAAGGAATTCTTCCTGATTAGAATTCCTTTATCGTTTTTGATTTAAAAGTGATTAGGAATAGTGTCATTCCGATTAATCCTAAACCAATATATACATTTATGAAATCTCCTGTTTTGGGATTTTCTGGTTTCAAATCATCTAAGATTGCTTCTACTTCTATTAGTTGTAGTTCATCTCCAGATGCTATCGTAGCTGTTTTTCCATTCATTTCCACAATTGCTGGATCAGAATCACTTGGTACCCAAAGTGTTGGTGCATTTTTACCATCAGTTGTATTAATTAGTTTACTATCGTCTGCAAAAACAATTTTTGCGGTTTCCGTAACATCTTTTCCTTGACTTAATTCGATTCCTCCAAAACCGTTTCCAGAAACATCAACTGTTCCTTCTAATCTAACTGTTGAACCGTTTGCTAAAACTGCTGCATTTCCTCCGGTTAATTTAATATCTCTAAGAGTTAATGATGTTTTATAGGCTTGAAGTAAATAAATACTTCCCCATACTGTATTATCCTTACTATTATCTTTTCCAAAAGTTCCAACATATTTCATAGTATGTCCATTTCCATCGATAGTTACTGGTCTAGTCGTCGTAATTTTTTCAGTTGTTTCAATATCGTTTGCTAATTTAATTACACTAATATTTTTATCAGCAATAGCATCTTTTAATTCTTGTTGGTTTTTAACTGTTTTTTCAGTAGCAGCAAAAGCATTAGAACTTGGAATCATCATAATTACTAATAAAATAGCAGTTAGGATTATCCACATTTTTTTCATTTTTTTCATCCTCCCTTCTATTTATTAGTCTATCTTTTTCCTCTTATTTCATACAAAAATTTTGCCAAAATAAAAAGAAAAAATTTTAAAAGAAGTATGAAAATTGAAAAAAATGGTAAAAATAAAATGAAAAAGTATTTTTTCACCTATCTATCCTAAGCAATCACCATTTGCTACTGGTTTATCGGGTGTTATTAGAACTACACCATCTTTACTATAGGTTCCTAATACTAATACTTCAGATAGAAAATCAGCAATTTGTTTAGGCGGAAAATTAACGACTGCTAAAATTTGTTTTCCTATTAAATCCTCTATTTGATATTGTTTCGTAATTTGAGCAGACGATTTTTTGATTCCAATTTCCTTACCAAAATCAATTTCTAATTGATAGGCTGGTTTTTTAGCTTTTTCAAAATTAGTTGCTTTGATAATAGTACCAACCCTGATATCTAACCTTAAGAAATCCGTAAAATCTGCCATGATCTATTCCTTCTTTCCCTATAAAACTTTTTAACTTATTTACATCTATTATACTATTTTTGGTGTTTCGAATCTATTCTTTTTTAATAGATTATTTATGATAAAACTACTGATTAAAATAATAATGATCGAATCTAGACCATTTTTGATACCAAAAGATACAGAACCTAACAGAATGATGATTACATTAATAACAAAGTTAGAAACAGCTACTTTTACACGAAAATATTTATTTACTAATAAATTAATCGTATTGATTCCACCAGAAGAAAAGCCTAATTGATAAATATATCCTCCGGTAAAACCACAAATGATTCCGGCTAGAATCGAAAATAACAGTGGATATTTGGTCACTATCAAAAAGGTGGGAATGATACTTGTTATTTTCACAAATAAAGGATAGGCAAAGGAAGCGATCATAGTACCATAAGTCACTGTTTTCGATAAAGTAAAATAACTGGTAATGAAAGTAATTAGATTGATGATTAAAATCAGTAAGGCTGGACTTAATTGCAAAAGATGATTTAATAAAAGAGCTACTCCTTGAGTTCCTCCTGTTACTAAAGATAATGGTTTTAAAATTACATTAAAATTTAAGGCTGCAAAAAATAGAGCCACTAGTAGTAATAAATATCTTTTCATTTTTCTAGCCTCCATCTATAGTATGGATTTTTTTTGATAAAATATTTATGCAAGAAAAAAGTAGATATCAAAATCTACTTATTTTTTAATGATAATCCATCTAATAGATACAACTAATAAAAGGGCAAGGACTAAAAAAATTACTTTTTGATGAATAGGAAATGAATGAAAGGGATCATACACTGCTTTATTTTTTTTGATACATTCTTTTTCATCTTGTTGATTTTCAATGGTAGATATTAAATCGCAGTATTCCTTGGCATTTTGATACGCATCAATCATCTGCGTTAATTCAATCTGAATATTTTTATCAAAACCAACTACATAATCTGAACCAATGATGGTGATTGGAACTTCATTGGTTTTGATTTTTAAAATTTTTGAGACTTGATCATTTAAATCCTGATTGTTATTATTATTTTTATTTAAATAGACAATGCTTATATTTTTTTTATCTTGTAGAATATTTTTTAGCCATTCTTGTTCCTTTTGAATTGCTTCATTATCTCCTTCATAGAAAATGTATATTTTTAAGTTATCATCTATGGAAGAATTTGTTACTAATGCCATAGATTCTATGGGGTAAGATAAGAAAAGTAATAACAAGAATATTATCATTATTTTTTTCATATTGAACTCCATTCTTATCCAACTTTTTTAATTATTTATTTTAATCTGATATTGATTTCCCAATGGATGATTAACTTGTGGTTGTTCATCATTCTTACGATAATAAATTTTTAGTTTTTCTACAATATCGTTACCTGCTTTTATCGTATAACCAGATACATCATAACTATCACTTGTTACTTCGACTAATACTTGAAGAACTTTATCTTTACTATCAAACCAAAAGTTTCCTAAAGATATTGTAGCATTCGTTTTGGTATTAGGAGCTTTGATTTTGATTCCATATTCATCCGTACCTACAAATTTAGCTGTGGTTTGTTTAATATCAATATTAGCACCTTCACTAATCTCATTGATAATAATAAAATTCTTGGTAGTAGTACTTCCTAGGAAATCGTTTCCTATCAGTTTCGTAGCATCAGCTATTTTTCCTTTAAAATCAATAAAGGTTTGTAAATTAGTGCCATAGAATTCATTAAAGTAGACTAATGTCGTAGGTGCATCATGGGTATAATATAATGCACTATTCCATGTTGTTTGATTATTCAATGGTTCAGCTTCATAAATCACTTCACTAGAACGGAATCCTGTTCCCACTATAGTTACAATATCATTTCGATCACTATTTGGAGCATTCGTAGAACCAATTATTTTTAATTGATCTAAAATAACATTGTTACTAGATACTTTTACTTTTCCTTTTATAGTTCCATCAATAGTTGTTTTACCAGTATCAGAACCAGTGATTAAAAGTCCATCTTTTTCAATATTTAGTTCCTCTGTTAATTCTATAGTTCCAGAAACAATTACTACTTTATATTCACTCGTACTCTTAACAGCTTCTTTTAGATTCTGTTCAGTTGTTACTTTAGTAGTCGTTGCTTTATAGGTAGCTTCTAATTCTGCATAGTAAGAAATATCACTGGTTGGAGCTGGTACTTCTCCTACTTTATATTTAATGTGATCACCAATAAACCAATTGACAACTTTAAAATCTGCAAGGCTATTAGAATATGTTGTTAGATATTTAATATTAGTTGGAGGTTCTAAAGTAGTTGTATCTTTAGTCTCTTTATCGTAATATCTAATAAAAATAAGAGGAGATCCGGTAATAGAACGATTACCAATATATGCAATTTTTACCCATCTGTTTGCAATTTCTTTATTTAAGAAATAATGCTGGTAAGAATAATTGACATTTTCTTGTTTGATATCACCAAATTCTATTTGGTTTGGTTGTTCTTCTTCTTCATTATATTTTATGATTTCTTCCACAGTAGTAGGTGTTATTTTTTCTTCTTGGTTATTTTGAATTTCTACGATAGCCTTTTGATTGCCACTCTTTTTTTCCGCTTTTACTAATGGCTTTACATAAGTTTCATCGGTATCCGTAACTTGACTTGCTGTTAGTTTTCCGCCTAATTTTACTACAAAACCGGCTTCACTATTTCCCGATACATCAATATGATTTGCCGTCATTACTGCTCCATTCTCTATCAAAATGGCTTTTTTAGCACCTGTTAATTTTAAATTGAAAATTGTAACACTAGGTGATGTTATGTTAAAAATTTCATCTATTTCATTGGTAGCCGTTAAAGTATGGATGTTATGTTCATTTAGACTCATCATTGTTACTACACGATTTACGGTATGAACTTCGGTAATATCGATATTATCCGCAATATAGATAGATGTTATTTTTGAAGAAGATAAAGCCTGTTGTAATTCTTGTTCATTACTTACGGCTATATTATTAGATTCAAAAGTAAAGGTATAAGTCTTATTGCTAGGATTTTTTAAGGTTACTGTTTCACTAGTATCTTCAATTGTGATAGTAAATGTTTTTTCTTCTAAAGCCATTTTACTTAATGTCATATTATCAACATCATCACTACTATCTAAGGCTTCTTTAAATAATTGGGTTACTGTAGTTACCAATTGTTGTTTTATGGTATCTACCTCTGATATTGAGTTAGAAGTAAACTCTTTACTCACCAGTCCTTGTGTTCCTTCGGTTGCTAAAGTAATCTTTTGAATTTTTCCTTGACTGAAAGCATAGGCAATAGAACCCAATAATGTTGTCTCATTTAAATCTTTTAAGGTTACTGTAGGATTATTTACTTGAATGGTAATGGTATTTTTGCTTTTTTTCAATTCAAATTGGCTGGAATAATCATCTGATATCTCAGAGTCTGGATTATTGAAATCTGCTACTACATCTTCTATAAAGGCATCATCATCTAAAATCCAATGTGCTTTTAAAACGAGATTTTCATCTTTTCCTGTTTTTTCTGTTTCCCAATCAAAGGCTTCGCTAGCACTTTCTTTAAACCAATATTTAAATTCATGGTAAGCTGGATTTTTGATTTCTGGTTTTGCTACTTCCGATAACACTTCATCTTGATAAACTATGATAGGATCTGATGTTATTTGATTACCGTTTTCATCTAAGTACTCAAATGTTATCGTATTTTCCGTTTTCCATGTAAAATTAGTTTGAATTACTTCTTGTTTTGGCAAGAAAGAATTTGAAGAACCATCAAAATCAATTTGGTATTTTAGTTCTGATTGATCTTCCTTTATTTTAAATAATACGATCATATAACCATTTTGATAATCTTCTGGTGTCGGAATGACTTCTTTTGTCATATTATTCTCATCATTTAAAATCACAGTCCATTTATCTTTATAATAATTTAAAGTTTTATCTTCTGTTGGAAAAGAAATTTTTAATAACATAAAGTAACCATCAGAATCTTTAAAGGTTCCTTCTTTTAGATGTTGTTCCTTTAAAGTTCCTTGTAAAATTCCGTTTTCTGTTTTACTAATGGTATTTAGTTCTGGATGAAAATTCCAGTCTTTTGTTAACATTTCTTGGTCCGTTTGATTTAAATCGTCTAAACTAGCAACACTATATTCGCTACCAGTTGATTCTGCATGATCTTTTAATTTTATATAATCAATATAATCGATATTAATAGACTCATCTAAAGTAAAACTACTGCTAGGATTTAATAAATCAGCATTATATTTCCAAGCAATAATATTATCATAGGTAGCATCATATTGCGGTATGATTTTATAAATACCCATTTTCTGATAGATGGAATCTGTATTAGTTAGACCATCTTCTGGTGCTATAGAAATGGTTCTTGCTGCTAACATTACATCTTGCGTAGTTAATTGATGTTCTGAAGTGAATGCATAGTTACCTACTACATAAATATAGTTGGTATTGGGGTTTAAACTGATTGCTTCATTTCCTAAATCAGTTAATGTCAATTGTTTGGCATAACCAATACTAGGAAACAGCATACATAATAAGAAAGTAAAACCAAATAAGAGTTTCTGTTTTTTCATATTTTTTATTCCTTTCTTTAATTAAACGTTACCAATAACTCTTTTGTACTACCATCTAATAATATAATAACAGCATTATTTGTGCCTTCTACATTTACATCATTTGCAGAAATGGTAGAGTTTTCATCTCCTGGTTTATAGGTACCTTTTCCACTACCATCACCATTTAAAATTAAAACTTTATATTCCTGGAAGCGATTATTATTTTTGGTAACATAATATTTATATTGGGAAACAGCACCAGTTCCAGACATTTCCATTTTTTGTAGATGAAGATAATAAATTGCGTTATCTTCTTGTTTTTCTTCTTCTTTTTCTTTTACGGTGATATGATGTTCTGCCATTTTACCACCATCTTCTGTCGTTACGGTAATTGTGACTTCTCCTTGGGATTTTCCAGTTACTTTACCATTCTCAACGGTCGCAATGTTATCATTATTACTTTTCCAACTTACATTTTTATTCGTGGCATCATCAGGATTGATTTCTACAGATAGTTGAATACTTTCTCCTACATAAACTTCGGTATCACCACTAATTTTTACATCGGTTACAGGTTTCGTTGTTGGTGTTGGTTCTGGACTTGGTGAAGGTGCTGGATTATTTTGGTTAGAATTTGCTTTTACGGTAATTGTTTTTTTAGCTGTTTTTTGATTAGAAGAAGTTACTGTCACAGTTGCAGTTCCTGCTTTGATACCTTTGACATTGCCATTACGGTCTACCGTTAAAATAGAAGTATCGCTGCTTTTCCAAGTAACATCTTTATGAGTGGCATTATTTGGCTTGATTGAAGCACTTAATTTCAATGTATTTCCAACGGTTACTGTACTAGAACCACTAATTGATATACTTTCCACTTCTATTATTGTTTCTAATACTGTAACTTCACAAGTTGTTGAATATTGTTTATCTTCTGTTTCTACAGTGATGGTTACAGTTCCTGCTTTTAATGCTTTTAATTCTCCATTTTCATTGATATCTACAATCTTTACATCACTACTAGTAATTATTAAATCTTCTTCTTGGATTCCTTCTGGTAAAGAAGAAATTTTTAATTTTTCCGTTTGTCCTACTTCTAAATTTAAAATAGAGTTACTTAATTCAATTTGATCAGAGGTCCAACGTGCAGTTAAGGTGATATCTTTGGTTATTTCCGTATCGAAATCAAATAAGTTACTGTATTCATACCATCCTGCAAAAATATAGCCTTCTCTAATAGGATCAGCAGGAATGGATGCCTTTTCTGTTTCTTTGACCATAAGTGGTTCTACTTCACTACCTCCGTTGGAATCAAAGGTAACCATATATTCTGTAATGGCTTTATTAGGTCTTAACCATAAAACTATTCCTACTGTAATTAATAGTATACCTAAGATGGATGTAATTCCTATTTTAATATTTTTTTCTGTAAATATTTCTCTCATATCGATTCTCCTTTTTTCATGTAGATATTCCTTTTGAGATTTGTTCTATTGTCTATATATCTATTCTATTTAATTTGATTTTAGCATAGCAAATATTTGCTGTCAATATACTGTCAATATCTCTCAAGCGCAAGTAAATCTTCATTTTTTTTCGTATTTACCTAGGATTGATTCATTTTAGTTTATGTGATTACTTTACATTCTTTACATTTTTTCAGTCAGAAAAAAAATGAATCTTTTTATCATTTTTCATTTTGATAGATCCATTTTTCTACTTCGCTTTTAGCATTTTTTACCATGGAACCTTGAATAGCTAACCCATCTCTTACTTCAGCACCAACACAAATTTTTTGAATTGCTGATACGCAATGGCCTAATCCGCTTCCTTCATGTGTTGTAAAAGGCATCACAATCTTACCTTGCCAATTTAATTTTTCTAGTTGTGTATACATTGGCATCGGTGGATAATCCCACCAAACAGGTTGACCAATATAAATTACTTCATAATTATCGATGTTATCTAAGTAATGAAGTAGTTCTGGTCTCAGATTGTTTTCTAATTCTTCTTTAGCTTCTAAAGTACATGTTTGATAATCTTTCGCATAAGGACTTTTTCTTTCTACTTGAAATAAATCTGCGTTTACTAGCTCTTGAATATATTCCGCAATTACTTCAGTATTTCCTTTTTCTAGATATCCTACAGTATAATTTTCATCTTTTTTACTAAAATAAATTACTAAACTTTTCTGATTTTTTAACATATTATCTTTCCTTTCTAACTGTGTAAGAATAACTCTCATGGAGCAAATTCATTAGGATTTCATCTGGTATCGTATTATCTAAGATAACGGTAATCCAATTTTTCTTATTCATGTGATATGCAGGATAAAATCCTTCTTGGGTTAATAGATTTTCGATTTCGTTAGGATCTAATTTGATATTCATAATCTCTACTTTCACTGATTGGTTTTTTTCTAATTTACTTTTATCAATATCCATAATAATTGCATACCACTTGTTACTATCTTTATTTTTAAAGATGGCATAACCAGGAAATTTATCCCATTCAAATTGTGGTTTATCTTTATATTTTTCATCAATTTGTTTGGCAATACGGTTAGATTGTTCGTATAAAAATGGTTCTTGGATAAAACAATGATTCTTAATATCTTCTAAAATGTTAATCAATTCTTCTCTTACTTTTCCTGAAAAAGAAGTATTACCTTCTTCCCTACGAAAATTTAGATATTCTGCTTGAAAAGATATATCATATACTTTTCCTTGAACTTTACCATTTTGATCAATGGAAACGATTACTTGAAATGTATCATTCATAATATTCTTTGAGTACTGATAACCATTATTTCCTTTTTGAAAACCATATTTTTCTAACTGATTCCAATCTATTTTTGTTTTTTTAAAAATTTCTTCTTCGATCATCCTATTACATTCCCTCACAATGTTTTTTATTATTTATTTAAAATAGCATCAATTGGTTTCATTTTCGCAATCTTTCCTACTGTAAATAAAGAAGATAAGAAAATAATCATAACCACACTTCCTAGAATAATGACAATATTTTGCATAGTTAATTCAATGAGTTCAATTTCAAAAAATAAATGATTACAAATATAAGAATTCATAACAGATACCATCATGAATAAGAAAATTAGAGATAATATTGTTGAAAAGATGCCAATCATCAATCCCTCATTTAAAAAGATTTTAAATACATCTATTTTTCTTGCACCAAGTCCTCTTAAAATACCAATTGTCTTTTTACTATAATAAATAGAGTTAACAATGAAATTCGTTAATAATATAAAGGCAAAAATTCCAAAAACAATACTAGCATAAAAAGCAAAGATACTGATATTTGCTAACGTTTCACTAATTTGATTGATGGTATTACTATAGATGGTTTCACTATAATATTTACTATTGGTACTTGGAAAGTTAGTAAATAGATTCGTTAAATCTTGAATATTATTACTTTTAAACACAACTGCTTTGATATTATGATTATCTTTCATTAACTCACTAGCAATATTGTTAGCCATATAGATGGTATCTTCATCGGTAAATTGAATTCCTCTGATTATAATATTGGAATAACTAGCAGTTTCATTAGTTTGATTATTATAGAATTTTAAATCAACAGTAGAGTTCATGATTTGATTTTCCTTTATATAGTTTTTCGCAAATTCTTCGGTTAATTCTTCATTGGTCTTATATAGAATTTCGATTGGTTCTTTCAAAGTTGGAAATTCACTCTCAATAGATTGTTCCAATTTTTGATTATATTCACTTAATAGTTGTTGATTTTCCTGTTCGATTTCTTTATTTTGATTTTCCAATTCTTTCACTTTATCATTATAGTTTTCAATATACTGTTCTTTTAATTTACTATAATTATTTGCTGAAATTTTATCTAGTACGCTTTCATTTATAATGATTTCATTTTCCTTTAATTGATCTAGACTATTCACTTTATCACCATCTAATACGGCAATCTTTTTATCTAGAAATTGATACTCTTTTCCTAAGGAATACTCATGATTATGATAAGTAATGGCACCATGATAAGTATTGTCATCTATTACTGTATTTGGCTTTAATTCAATATGATCTATAAATCCCTTAGCTACATAAATATCATTAGAATATTTAGATAATAATTGTTGAAATTTATAATAATTATGATGATATATTGGAAGTCCCATCCACATTTCATCACTAAGTACTTGATTGGATGTTAAATTCTTTAAATTTTCAAATTCATGAGTATTATCTAAAATAATTCCACTAATTTTAACTTTAGTACTTCCTAATTTAAAATAGATATTACTATTCACTAATTCTTCATAACTATCAGGCTTATAATATTCTTTCTTATAGATATTAGAATTCTCATCATAAGGTAAAATTCCATAGTACATGATAGAATCTGCTAAATAACTATGAATCATAACTTCATCATAATTAGTAGGATAAGTTCCTATTATTTTTTGAGTTAAAAAACTACTATCTGCTTCTATAAAATTCAGAGTGGAATTTAGCATCATATAATATATTGGCGTCGTTTTAGGATTATAAGAACTTCTAAAATCAATATCAAAGCCAATGTCTTGGTTATTTTCATTTAGTCGATATTGAAATACAGAATTGATATCTGTTAACTTATGAATATTAGAAATATCATCTAATGTAAGATACATATTATCTTGGCTATTAGACCAAGTATCATTATAAGCATTATATAAACCTTTTTGAATCACAACAGTTTCTTCTTTAGTATTTACCATGGTTTTTGCATGGCTATGTTCTATATGAAATTCTGATAAAATCATCGAAGTACCAAAAAAGGTTAATGACATAAATACTAATAATATCGTAAAAAATAGTTTTAATTTTTTCATTCCCAAATTTAAAAAGGCAAATTTTAAACTTGAGGAAAAAGGTAATTTAGATTTTTTGGATTTAAATGCTTGGGTACTTGTTTCTTCTGATGGTATGGTATTGGAAATGATTTTACCATCTTGAATTTCTAAAATTCCATCAGCGTAAGTAGTAGCAGATTCTCTATCATGAGATACAATCACTACCAATTTTTCTCGACTAATTTCCTTCAATAAAGAAAAGATTTGATTTCCTGTTTCTTCATCTAAGGAACCAGTTGGTTCATCAGCTAAAATGATTTCTGGATTTTTGATCAAGGCTCTTGCAATGGCTACTCTTTGCTTTTGACCACCGGATAGTTCATTTATCTTTCTTTTTCCTAAGCCACTAATACCTACTCGAGTTAATAATTCATCTACCTTAGCAAGATCTATTTTTTCTTTCTGCAATTTAATACTTAATAAAATATTATCGTAAACATTATATTCCTCTAATAAATTAAATTCTTGAAAGATAAATCCAATGTAGGTATTTCTGTAATAATCAAAATCCTTACTTTTAAATTTCTTCGTATTTTTTCCACTAACAATTAATTCCCCTTCATCATATTGATCTAAACCACCAATTAGATTTAATAAAGTAGATTTTCCACTTCCACTCTTTCCTAAGATGAAAAATAATCCTTTTTCAGGTAAAGAAAACGATAAATGATCTAATGCCAGTGTCTTTACCCCTTTTTTGGTTTTATAACTTTTACAAATATCTTTTAATTCTATCATATCACACCGCCTATTATTATCTTCACTATATCACATACTAAATTAACACAATCATTGATTTCAATTTATTCTCATTTTTATTTGATATAAGAATATTTGAATTTATGAATTTCCAATTGTTTTTGTGACTTATCATATTTCATGGCATAAATTTCATAATTTCCCGTGATGTCAGGTAACGTATTATATTGCTTTAAAGTATTATTATAAATTGAATAGTAAGCATCGCTATCAGAGAAAAGTTGTGATGGAATCAAAATTTTTAATTCCGATTTGATATTGGTACTTAAAATCCAATGATTACTATTTTCTATGCTATTTTCTAATTCTTTGACATCTATTTGATCATAGTATGCATTGATAATTGTATATTCTGTTTTATCTTGATCAAAATAAGTACCCCAATTTTGAATTTCTAATTCTCCTTCATTGGGAAGTTTGGCATCGATTATCTCTCTATAGGTATCAATTTCACTATAATCGCGTGAAAAGGCTGGATGGAGACAAAAAGAACCATATACGAATAATAAAAATCCTATAATAAAACCAGCCACAATATTTTTAGTACACAGAAATCCTGCTTTTTTATATTTAAATCCTAAAATAATTGATAATATGGGAATTGGTAACCAACACCAAAATACCCAAGTATTTTTGATAAAGTTAAAACCATGTTGAGGATGAATTTGGTTGACTAATGCAAGAGTGGCTAAGGCTCCCCACAAACTAACTATGGTTACGATAAATAATATTAGCATTCCTGTTTTTATAAAAGTAGGATTCTGATATTTTTTAACACCTGTAAAATGAGAACTATCACCCAGATGATTTTCTAAATCCTGAAACTTACTTCTAATGAAACTAATTAATTCTAAATCACAACGATTCTTTTGAATGATAATAATCATATTTCTAGTAGGATATTCTAGATAGAAATTGGTATCATTTTCAATACATCTACTGATTTCGGTATATGGTATTGTTAGGGATAAGTTTTCCCCTCTTCTGATTAAATTGTCCTCATAAAATTCTATTTCGACATTACTCTCTATTTCACCACGTTTTTGTCGATGATTGAATACTTTTTCAGCAATAGACTCTAATCTTATTTTACAATATATGAATACATATAGTTGATATACTATAAAGAAAACTAAGGTTTCTATCCAACTTTTTGTGAATATCGCAACGAAAGCTGTAGCGACTAGATTTATCAAGATACCTCTCATGATGAAAACCCAATAGGTTCTTTTTGGAAAGTATTTGGCCATTTTCTTATATTCGTATGCATCGACTGTACCATCGCAAGCATATAAATATTGATGATTTTTTTTCTTGGCTTTTTTTAAAACATCTTCTTGTTGCATAGAAAGATTTGGATTATTTTTCGTAGCAGTTTGTATTTCTGAATGATCGATTACCTTTGATTTGTTTTTAAAATGATTCATTATGGTTATAACAATCCATGAAATCATAAACCATAGTAATATTAAAGCAATATCAACAGTAATTAATTCGCTCCATGTTAATGGATCCGGATCTGTTTGATCTGGTGTCATTGCTAATAATGAAAGTAATAGCCATATAATGGAAGGAACTAAAAATAATTTAGTTGACAATATTGATTTTATTTTATTCTTTGATTTCAATTGTACTACCTCTTTCCTAACAAAATTTGAATGATTGATTGATGTTTCTATGATGGATGAAACAAGTATTCGTTTCCTATTTTTCTATTTTCATTATATCAAATGATATCAATTAAATATATAGTTTTTTTGACTTATCATAAAAAAACAAATCCTAACATAGGATTCGTTATTTATTCTACTTCAATTAATTCATATTCTTTTGTTCCATAGCCTAATTCTACCGCAGCATCTATGGTATGAGTTCCTTGTCTTGAGTTAATTCTTTCTAATAAGTGATCTTTTCCTGGATCATTAGAATTTTTTACTAAATCAATACATGCCTGGTCAATCGCAATAGGATCTAAAGATGCTAAAATTCCAATATCTTTCATACAAGGATCTTCTGCTACATTACAGCAATCGCAGTCAACAGACATATTACACATTACATTAATGTATGCTATATTACCATGAAAATATTCAACTACTGAAGAAGCAGCATCGGCCATAGCTTCTAGGAATTTTTCTTGTTCGGTATGAAACATGTCCTCATAGGAAGCATTTTCTTGACCTGCACAATGAATATATCTTTTTCCTTTTCCTGATGCAACACCAATCGATAATTGTTTTAAGGCTCCACCATATCCTCCCATAGGATGACCTTTAAAGTGAGATAGTACTAGCATAGAATCATAATTTTGAATATTTTTTCCTACATAGTTTTTTTGAATTACTTTTCCATTCGGAATATCTAATACGATATCTTCCTCACTATCCATAATATCTACTGTAAAATACTTACTCCATTCATGTTCTTCCATTAATTTCATATGTTTTTCTGTCGTATCTCTTGCCCCATCATAAGCTGTATTACATTCTACAACAGTACCATTTACATATTCAATCATTGGTTTCATAAATTCTGGTTTTAAGTAATTTTGATTTCCTCTTTCTCCAGAATGAACCTTTACTGCAACTTTACCTGGTAATTCTTTATTTAATTTTTGAAATACTTTTACAACTGCATCAGGTGTTAATTCTTTGGTGAAATATACTTTAGCTTTTTCCATCTTATCATTCCTTTCTATTATTATTCTATCATATTATGGGTAATTTTAAAATAAAAAAAACTAGATACATAATCTAGTTCATTATCATGATTCGGATGAACGAAAAATTTATCTACAACTATCTATATATCTACAAATATCTATAAAATATTTAAATATATTATTCATATTTTCATCAATTTTATATAAACTTTCTGGATGAAATCTTACTCCCATATAGAATTTTTTATTTTTTGATTCAACTACCTCGGCATAACCATCTTCACAAATTGCTACTTTTTCTAATAATGGAAAACTATCAACTGCTTTTTTATGTCTTGAATTTACTTTTATTTCTTCGTGTTTAACAATATCATAAAATTTGGAAGATGGATTAATATATACATTATGAACATAATTTTCTGTTATTTGATTATGTTTTTCAGGGTTAGAAATTTCATATGTCGTACCACCTAATGCTCTAACAATGACATTTTGCCCACAACATATACCTAAAGTTGGAATGTCATGATCATAACAATATTTTGCTACTATCATTTCATAGTTATCACATGCTACACCGCCTTGAAATATAATCCCATCACAAAGATTAATTTGTGTAATTAAGGAATCATATTCTTCTTGTGATAGATTGTTAACCCAATCATCTCCTACATCTAATTTTTCATCTTTTGGTAACAAGATTCCAATTGCTACTGCTCCATTATCGAATACAGCTTGTTTTACCTCATCTCTTATAAACATATCAGGCCTTATAGAATCTTTATTATAATGCTTTGAAACTATCCCAATTATCACTTTTCTCATTTATGATACTCACCCACTTTGCATTATTTAAATCTATTGCGTATTGCATTCTATAAAAATTATAACAAATTTTTGAACATTTTAAAACTCGAACTATTAAAGTCCGAGTTTTCTATCAATTTGGTAGCGAGAGGGGGAATCGAACCCTCGACCCCACGGGTATGAACCGTGTGCTCTAGCCAGCTGAGCTACCTCGCCATAAACAAACCTATTGTATCAAAGATACATTGCCTTTGCAAGACTTTTTTTAACTTTTTTGTTGTTTTAATTCATTTAACTCTTTTTGAATTGCTTTCATCATCTTTTCCATCATAATAATAGTTTCTTCAGTATTAGGAGTTTTATTCACATTAGTTTCACTACGTTCCATCTGTACTTGTTTATAATAAGCATTCGTACATAATACTTGTGCTGTTAGCATGAGCCAGTTACCTAGGGCATTTTGTTCATTTGCTGTTAAGTCATCAATTAGTAAATACCCTACTACCACTGCACTAAAAGAAAATGCTTTCGCAGGAATATTCGGTAAATGCATAAGACCACAACCTTAGTAAAGCTTATGTATGAATGTCTTCTTATTTTCAAGAAAAAAAGTACCTATTTCGTACTTTCTTCTAATAATTGTTCATATTTATCTTTTAAATGACTAATACTTGCACAACTCATAAAACAGATAACTGCATTTTGATATTCTAATAATTTTTCTACAGTATCTTCACTGATTATTTCTCCATTCGGAATATTTTCTAATACTAGATGGGACGTAATTCCTGGATAATCTTCCTGTTTTTCACGATTACTATCAATTTCTGTCATATAGACTTTATCGGCTACTTTTAAGGCTTCGGCAAATTCCTTCGTAAAGGCTTGAGTTCTTGAATATGTATTTGGCTTAAATACCGCAATTAAAGTTTTTTCTGGATATTTCTGCTTAGCTGCTTCTAAAGTTACTCTAATTTCGGTTGGATGATGGGCATAGTCATCAATTGTTACAATCGTACCAATTTCCTTTTCTGCAAATCTTCTTTCTGCATTATGAAAGTGGGCAAAATTTTCATTCATTTTATCCTTAGAAATTCCTAAGTAATCGCAAACAATAATAGCAGCTAAAGTATTTAGTACCATGTGTGTTCCAAATAAAGGAATCCTAAAATGACCATAAAATTCATTTTTTTGATAAACGTCGAAACTACTACCCTCTTTATCAATTACTACATTTTTTAATATAAAATCATTTTCTTCTTGGAATCCATAAAAGATTACTTTTTTATCAAAATGGATTTTTCTAATATTTTGATTATCACCACAAACTACTAATAAATCCTTTGTTTGATAGGAAAATTGTTCAAAAGTATGGATAATATCTTCAATATCGGAATAACACTCTGTATGTTCTAATTCGATATTGGTAATAACAGAAATCGTTGGATGATAGGCCAAAAAATGACGATTAAATTCATCTGATTCTATCACAAATAACTGATTTTTAACATCGGCATGACCTCTACCATCTCCAATAAAATAATTGCATCCTAATTCCTGATTTACAACAGAACTAATGATGGAAGAAGTAGTGGTTTTTCCATGTGTACCACTTACTGAAATCGTTTTAAATTGTTCGGTTAATTCCCCAATAATTTGATTATAGGCTTTTACCTGGAGTCCCATTTCTTTTACTCTTTTTAATTCTTTATGATCTTCACTAAGTGCCTTAGAACAAGTGACAATTGTGTCTGGATCTAATTCATGATTTTGATCATAATAAATGGAAATATTTCTCTCATCTAATCCTTTTTGTGTAAATTTCCAATCGCGAATATCATCATAACCAGATACTTGATGTCCTAAATCATGAAGTAGGCAAGCAAGAGTTGCCATTCCAGCTCCTTTGATTCCTAAACAATAATATTTCATAACATCACTTCCTATTCTATTATACAAATTAAAAAAGTGATTTACAACTAAATCACTCTAAATTCGATAATATTTTTTTACTTTATTTAGTATTTTATGATAATGTTTATTTATACTTTGAAAGCTGATTTGATACTTTTTTGCTAAATATCTAACTGTCTTAGGAATTTCATCTATATATCCAAAAGTTTCTAGAAAAATATTCTTATCTGTTTCTGAATAATGAGAATCTAAATAATTTAAGATATCTTCAATTGTATTCTGAGTAATAGCTTCTTCTTCTACATTTACATCATTCGCAAGAGTATCTTTTAATGATTCGATAGTATCGTCTTCTAATTGGACCATATCTTCTAATGAAACTCCTTGATGATAAATATGATAAGCACTTAGTTGACAGATTATTTTCGCAAATTCTTCATTTACATTATATTCAGGTTGAATATAGCATTCTTTTTCGAAATATTCTAATATTTCAGTAATGGTCATATTTCTATGATTTTCATTATAAAAGTCTATTTGTTTTTTCTGTAATTGAAGTGGAAGATAACGTAATCCTTTTGGTAAATAAGTAATGTAATTATTACTTTGAATGTAGTCTAAAATTTTATAATGTATACATATGTTGACATAAGTACTTATCGATGATTTACTACTATCATAATTATAATAAGATTCCAATAATCCAACATATCCTGTTTGATATAAGTCATTGAATTGTAGTCCTACATTTTTTAAAGACAATTTTTTATTATAAACATTAGCCCAATATATAACACATTTTTCATATCGCTTACAATATTCTTCTAATGTTAATTCCATAACACCACTCCCATTTGTTCGGCTATTATACTACAACATTACCAAAAAGAAAAGAAAAAAAAGAGATTAATTAATTTCTCTTTTGATTAGAATCTTTATTTTGTCTTTCTAATTTTTTCTTATCACGGCATGCTTTACATCTTTTTGGTTCATTTTGAAAACCTTGTTCTTGATAAAAGGCTTGATCTCTTGCAGTAAAGGTAAATTCTAAACCACAATCTACACATTTTATTGTTTTATCTTGAAATTCCATCTTCTTCCCTCCTTACTATCTAATTGGATCCTTTGTTTCAATTTCCAATATCTTTATACAAGAGAAAAGAGTTGAAATAAATAGTCCAGTGATTTTTACCACTCTTTCATGGTATCATAATACTTAAAAATATGCAAATAAATTTATTTTATGATGGTTATCTCTTCTCATTTTTTAATTTTTTTATATAATAGTAGTGTGATGTATATGAAAGATGTATTCCATTCATGCAATTTATGTCCTAGAAACTGTTTCGTAGATCGAACCAAAACAGTTGGCGTTTGTGGTATGAAAGATCAATTAGTAATTGCTAGAGCTAGCCTCCATTTATGGGAAGAACCTTGTTTATCAGGAACAAATGGTTCTGGTACCATTTTTTTTAGTGGATGTAATCTAAAATGTATTTTTTGTCAAAATCATGAAATTAGTACCAAAATGATTGGAAGATGTGTTACCACTGAAGAATTTGCAACGATTTGCATCAATCTTCAAAAGATGGGTGCTCACAATATTAATTTAGTAACCCCTACTCATTTTGTTCCTCTTATTATAGAAGGATTAAAACTTGCCAAAGAAAAAGGATTAATGATTCCTATTGTTTACAATACCAGCGGATATGAAAAAAAGGAAACGATTCAGATGTTAGATGGCATCATAGATATTTATTTACCTGATTTCAAATATTATGATGATTTTTATGCTACTCGCTATTCTCATGCCAAAAACTATTTTCAGTATAGTAAAGATGCATTACAGGAAATGGTAAAACAGGTTGGAAAACCAATGTTTGATCAAAATGGGATGATGATAAAAGGCGTTATCGTGAGACATTTAATGTTACCTGGTTTAAAAGAAGATACTAAAAAAATTTTAAAATATTTATATGACACTTACCATCATGATATTTATATTAGTATTATGAATCAATATACACCGGTTCGAAAATTTAAAACTTATGATAATCTCAATCATACCCTTCTAGAATCTGATTATGATGAAGTGATTAATTATGCCTTAGATTTAGGAATCAAAAAAGCCTTCATGCAAGAAGGCGGTACACAAGAGGAAAGTTTTATTCCTGATTTTTTGAATCAAGAGCTTCCACTTTAGGATCCAATTGATTACGATAGTGAGAAAGGATTGCTTCGATTAAAAAAGAAATAATCGCTAAGATTGGTGTAAATTTCGTCACTAGAGAGTAAATAGAAAGAACGACTGTTAAAAGGCCAAAGAACAGAATCAAACCTTTTAGAATCTTTCTTTTTTTTACTCTTTTTATTTTCTCATCATTCGAAATTTTTACTTTTGTTTTTTGCATTTTTTCTCCTTGACATCAGCTTCAATGATCATACTCTTCATACTTTGTTCAGCTTCTTGAAATTCTCTTTTTAATACAGCTGAATTTACTAAATCTAAGACAGCGTAAAGAATCATAAATATTCCCATTACTTTCGTAATCACTAAAGCTCCTTCAAAAGGATTGATAATAAATAAGATTCCACATAAAATAATGAGAATTGAAAATACTAATGACGTTGTACAATGAATATTTTGCTTTTTTAAACTTAATGCATATTGTAAGCGATTAATTCCATTTACTACAAAATAAATTCCTAAGATAAATGGTAAAATGCTAGCAACTAATTTTGTATTTACAATGAGAATAAGACCAATGATAATCGTAACTACTCCGGTAATTAAACTTGGTTGATATTTATTCTTTAAATAATCAATTAAAGTAGTAATGCCAGGTATTAAAATAATTCCTCCTAAAATAATGGAAATCATATGAATAATGGTATCCGGTTGGATAAATAGAAAAATTCCTAACACTAAAATTACTACAGATGTTACAATAGATGCATTAAATATTTTATTCATTCCTTTTTTGATTTCTTCCATATTGCTTCACTCCTTACTATTTCTATTAACATTATACCTTGAATTTGTGTTTTTGTTAAGATTTTTATAAATTTCTCATAAATTCTCTAGGAATCTGAATTTCAAAAGATAGTATTTGATTGGTTCTTGGATCTTTGATATCCAAACGATTTGCACATAGTAGTAATCTTTTAGCTTTGATATTTCCATATTTTTTATCACCAATAATCGGATGACCAATTTCATTTAATTGTACACGAATTTGATTTTTTCTTCCTGTTTCAATCTGAATTTTTAATAAACTATTTTGATTTTCCCTGATGACTTCATAATTGGTAATAGCTAGTTTTCCTTCTTTGGTTTTCGATACATAAACCATTTTTTCTTTGTTTTCTTTTAAATAGGAACATAGTCTTGCCTTCTTTTTTTCTAAAAGTCCTAAAACTACGGCTGTATATTCTCTTTTGCAAGCTACTTTTTCCCAATTTTCCTGTAATTTATCTCGAAGTTCTTCTTGTTTACAGAATAATACTAAACCACTCGTTTCTCGATCGAGACGGTGAACAATAAAAATTTTTTCATGATTATTTTTACTATGAATATATTCTCTTACCATATGATATAACGTCCTATTCTTTTCTTTTTCGGTAGAGATTGTCAACATCCCACTTGGTTTATTCACAACAAGATAATCTTGATCTTCATAAATAATATCCACTGTATTAATTTTGGTTGTTTTCTTTTCTTTCGAAATTTCAATTACTTGTCCACTTTTTAAAGACACATCATGAGATAAGGGAACTTTTCCATTAATCGTAATATTTTTATATTTCAGTAAACTTTTTAATTTGGTCTTTGTATAATCGGTATTTTCTAATAAATAAGTAAACAAGTCAGTACTTTTTTTCACTATTAGTTTCATACTGTTCTCCTTTAATTTTTAGATAGGCTGCATATAATTTTTCTTCTGTAAAAATAGCATTAGCAGGACTAGTAGATGGTAATAAATTGGCATTGATTTGGGTTTTCGAATCTATATATTTTTGGTAAAGTTGATAGGCTTTTTTACCAGTTGTATAAATCGTTTTAATCTCTGTTTTATTTAGTAAACTAGGAATATCATTGGCTATTACATTGGTAATGGAAGAATCACTGCTTCCGATGATATCACAACTTTGTATGACATCCCATAAAGCAATTTTATGTTTCTTTAGAAATTCTTTTTTGGCTTCTATGGTATCTAGAATTGGTTCTTGGTAAACCATACTTAGTACTTTCCAAAAACGATTTTTAGGATGCATGTAATAAAACCCTAATTCTCTCGATTTTGTAGAGGGCATGGTACCTAAAATTAAGATTTGGGAATCTTTCTGGTAATAGGGTTCTAACGTATGATAAACTTTATTTTTCTTCATCGATTACACGAGCGGTAGTAATCACTGGTTGATTTTCTTTTAAGACCGTTTCTCCATCGTCTTCTATAATGGCATCTTCTACTATTTTATCGATGATATCCATTCCATCTATTACTTTTCCAAAGGCAGCATAAAGGCCATCTAAACTAGTATTATCATCAAGCATAATGAAAAATTGACTTGATGCCGAATTATTGGAATTACCATTTCTTGCCATCGAAATGACTCCCCTTACATGAGAAATACTATTTGCTACTCCATTGCTAGCAAATTCTCCTTTGATGGTATTTTTACTACCACCGGTTCCATTTCCATTGGGATCTCCACCTTGAATCACAAAGTTTTTCGCAATTCGATGGAAAGTTAATCCGTCATAAAAGTGGTCCTGTACTAAATTCATAAAATTGGTAACGGTAATTGGGGCAACATCAGCATCTAATTCCAATTGAATCGTTCCATAATCTTGGATAGTCATCTCTACATAATGTTTTCCTGTTAGGAAAGATTCCGTTTCTTTTTGATTGATGATTGAATTTACTACTAAAATAGCTATTAAAATAATAGCAGCACAAATAATAAAAATGATATTTCCTGATTTTTTTAAATTTTTCATAATCTCCTCCTAATCTTCTTCTATTTATTATAAAGGAAATCTTTTAAAAAAACAACCTTTCTGCTATAATGCTATTGAGGTGATACGATGACAATTGGTATTATTGGTGCAATGGAAAAGGAAATTAAAAAGTTTCAACAATTATTTTTATTTCGCTTAGTCAACCAAGATTTTCAGATTTATGAAGCAGATTATCATAATATGAAACTTTTCTTATGTCTGAGTGGCATTGGTAAAGTCAATGCTTCCATTACTACGGAATATTTGATTGAACATTATCATGTCGATTTGATTATCAATTCGGGATGTTGTGGCAGTTTATTAGGAAAAATAAAGGTGTTAGATACTGTGATTATTCGTTATGCAACTTATCATGATTTTACCCCTCTTCGTATTATGCAAGAATGTGTACCTGATCAAGGTAAGATTCAAGCGGATTCTAAATTGATTGCGTTTGCCGAAAATATTTGTAAGAAGCAAAATATTTCTTATTGGATTGGTGGTATTGCTAGCGGAGATTGTTTTGTAACGGATAGTAAAGTAAGAGATCGAATTTTCGAAGAGACAGGATGCATTGCGGTGGATATGGAAAGTGCTAGTATTGCTCATACTGCTAAGAAAAATCATATTCCTTTTTTCATTCTTCGCACAATTTCCGATTTTGCGGATGGCGTTGAGGAACAGGAAGAACAAGCTGCTAATATTTCAGCAACTATTTTAAAACAAATTTTAGATCAATTATTATTAGAAAAGGAATTTTAAATATTTTTGAAAATATCTAAAATTCCTTTTTTTTATAAATCTTTATTTAACTTTTTTTGTTCGATAACTGATTTTATGTAAGCAATAAATTCTTCTTGGGAAACATTTTTTGTTTCTTCACTACCGTGAATACGATAACTGATCGTATGGCTATCCCGTTCTTGATTTCCTAAAATTAAAGTAAACGGAATCTTATTTTTTTGACTTTCTCTCATTTTATATCCTATTTTTTCATTACGATCATCTAATTCTACTCGAATATTTTCTTGTTCTAAAAGTTCTTTGATTTCTTTGGCATAATCTAAATGATATTCACAGTTTACCGGAATGATATTTACTTGTACTGGTGCTAACCATGTTGGAAAAGCACCTTTTGTTTCTTCGATAATGTATGCCATAAAACGACCTAAAGAACCTAAAATAGCACGATGCAAAACGACTGGTGTTTTCTTTTCACCATCTTTATCTACATATTTTAAATCAAATTTACTTGGTAAGCAAAAATCTAATTGACAGGTAGATAACGTAATTTCATTTCCTATGGCTGGTTTTACATTGACATCTAGTTTAGGGCCATAGAATGCTGCTTCTCCTATTTCTTCAGTATAGGTAATTCCTAATTCATTTAAAACTTCTCTTAACTCATTCTCAGCCTTATCCCACATGGCATCATCTGGATGATATTTTTCTTTATCATTTTTATCTCTTAAAGATAATACACATCGGTAATCTGTAATATTAAAATCTTTATAAACATCAAAAATTAAATCGACTACTTTTTTAAATTCATCTTTGATTTGTTCTGGTGTCACAAAAAGATGAGCATCATTTTGACAGAAGTGTCTTCCTCTTTCGATTCCTTTCACGGCACCACTTGCTTCATATCTAAAATCATGAGCAATTTCTCCAATACGGATTGGTAAATCCTTATAAGAATGAAGTTTATTGGCATAAATCATCATATGATGAGGACAATTCATTGGTCGTAATACAAAAGATTCTCCTTCTACTTCCATTGCTGGGAACATATTCTCTTTATAGTGATCCCAATGGCCTGATGTTTTATATAGTTCTACGTTTCCTACACATGGTGTCATGACATGAAGATAACCTAATTTTTTTTCTTTTTCTTTAATATAATTTTCTAATTCTTGCCAAACAATATATCCTTTTGGTAAAAACATAGGAAGTCCTCTACCTACTAAATCATCTGACATAAATAATTCTAGTTCTTTTCCAATTTTACGATGATCACGCATTTTTGCTTCTTCCAATAGTTTTAAATGTTCTTCTAATTCTTCAGCATTATCAAAACAGATTCCATAGATTCTTTGAAGCATTTTATTTTTGGAATCTCCCTTCCAGTAAGCACCACTTACTTTTAACAGTTTAAAATACTTTAATTCTTTCGTATTTTCAACATGAGGACCACGACATAAATCGGTGAAATCTCCTTGGGTATAGCAAGAAATGGTTACTTCATCTTCATTCATTCTTTCAATTAAATCCATTTTATAAGGATCTTCTTTAAACATTTCTAAGGCTTCTTTTTTAGAAATTTCATGGCGAACGATATTTTTACTATCTTTGGCACATTTCTTCATTTCTTTTTCAATTTTTTCTAAGTCCTCTTCTTTGATTACTTCTTCTCCTAAATCGATATCATAGTAAAATCCTTCTTCGATAACAGGTCCTACCCAAAACTTAGCATTTGGATATAGATGTTTCACTGCCTGTGCTAATAAGTGTGCACAAGAATGATTTAATTTGTTTAATTTTTCATCTTCTTTGATATTTTTCATACTTTCCATTCCCTTCTCTTTTGCAAATATTCTTGATATACTTCTTCATCTACATCAAATATAATTTCATCATATCTTTCGCTTGCGAGTTGACTATAGATGGTATCTTTTTTACGCATAATTGTCATAATCTGTTCTAAGTCTAAATAATCCATTACTTTTTGTAGTAAATCAACAGGAATTAAGTTGTTTTGTTCTAATATTTTGCGGGTAAATACTTCTTGATAAACTTCTTTGTGAATTCCTTTACTTTTACATAGCAGTCTCGCAATTTTTTCTAAAGAATTTTTTTCATCTATCAAAAAGCGATTGATTAATTCTTGTTTTCCAATCGAAATTGTTAATTTGATTTGATTAATTCTACCTTGTAGTTCTTTACTTTCCTGTTCTGTTCTTTTGATTTCTAATTTTAATAGTTCTTTTGTATTTTGTTCTAAAACTAGAAATAAAAAGTCTGTTGAAAAATTAGTTAAATAGGAATTTCTTCTTTTCATACCTACACCCCCAAAAAGAAAAAAAGCACTCCATCCAACAGGAGTGCTTATACACGGTACCATCCATTTTTTACTTTTTTTGATAACGGAATTTATCCGGAAATCCTATTAAGGTTCAACTCCAGAGTAGTAATTTTTATATTCCTTTATCTAATTCCACCCAACTTAGACTCTCTATGAAATTCCTATAAAAATCTTGTCTCTTTCCTAGTTATTCTGCATAACTAATATTAGTATATGTATTTTTTTAAACTTTGTCAACCTTTGTTTTTTCAAAGTTTATTTTCGATTACTCTCGCCTACTAATTCAAAATCATTGGTTAAATTTTTGATTCTTTCAATCATTCTTCTTGCTTTAATTTCTTCTTTTCCACTTGATGTCATACTAAAATGTTCTTCTAATTGTTTTAAATTTAAATTAGAAGTAAAGAAAGTTGGTAATTCTTCATCCATACGATACTGTAATATCGTTCCTAGGATTTCATCTCTTGCCCATGGTGTTAGATACTCTGCGCCAATATCATCTAATAACAACAAAGGAACTCTCTTAATATAATCATATTTTTCTTCAAAATCCTCACCAAAAGAAGATTTCAATATTCTTAAAAATTCGGGAACATAAATAATAGCACTTTTGATATTTTGTTTTGCCAGTTCATTAAATAAAGCTGCAATCAGATAGGTTTTACCTGTACCATAACTACCATGTAAATAAATTCCTTTTGCTGTTTTTTTGGTTTTTAATTCTTCAATAAAAGTTTTGACATATTTCATAAATTCAATTCGATTTTTATCATTTTTATATAAATCTTTTAGGGAAGCCTCTTTTACTTTTTTTGGTACTTCGAATAAATAAATATTTTTTTGATATTCAGTATCCTTTTCTTGTTTTTCTAAATAATTACACATCTGATAACTAAAAATAATCTTATTATTTTCTACTTGAGGAGTATATAGATAACCCTGTACTTTATTTTTACACTCTTTTAGACCTTTACAGTTCTTACAATGACTAAATTCCATACTAGCATCTTCTAAAGAAGAGGTGTATTTCATTAGGACTTCGTCACTCACATTTAACATATGCACTAGTTCTAAAAAATCTTTGGAATCTAATTTTTTGATATAGTTTTGCTTCAATAAATTTTTTTCTTCTTCCGTTAGTTTGATTAGTTCTTGAATTTTTTTCATACAACCACCTCAGTTGATTCTATTGTATTAAATTTCTGATATTTTATCAAGCAAAAGAAAAAGAATCATTTGCTTAGAACGATTCTTTTTCTATTTTATTTTTCAATTTCTACAATTCTTATTTTTCCTATAAATATTTTATTCATAGCACCGTTATCGGCATTCCAATCTAACCACATTCTAAAGTCAAATATTTCTTCGGTATGTGCTTTAATGGTAGTGGTATATAAAATTCCATCTTCTGGTAAAATAGCACTTGTTACTAATGTTTGATCTTGTTGTTGTAAAGAATATTTTAAGTAGCGATTTGGTAGAATTTCTTTGCCGGTCTTTTTAGCCTTTTCTTCATTATTTTGAAAAATAATGTGATAAGTAATATCGGCATTTGTATCATTTACTACTTTAAATTGATATGGTTCTAATTGTAAACCTTTTTTATCGGTCATCGGATTGGCATCTTTTAATAAGATACCACTCGTGACATCTTCCATATAAAAATTTCTTTGATTCTGTAAAAATGCTAGAGAAGATAATAAATTTTCCTGTTTTGGTAAATAAACACATGTAGTCATTAATATTAAGAATATCGTAACACGAACGATAGAAAATACTAACTTTCTAATTTCCTTTTTCTTATTATTTATCATATAAATCCCCCTCTTCATTTAGTGGCTGTATTATACCATAAAATAAGAAAAAAAGCAAATATTTTCTGCTTTTTTTGTTTTTTAATGTTAATTTTCATTTGGAAGTCCGCTTTTAACAAAATAACGGCATTAAGTCTGATTATAGTATAATGAAATTTAAAATCAAGGGCGAGTGAAATGAGTTTATATACCCTTGATTTTTAAATTTCATTGATTATAATAAGTAATGCAAATAAAGTTCTTCTTTATTTGTTACTAAACAATTAAAGGCATCCTATTGAAATAAAAACGGAATTAAGTTTAAAAAACGGACATTGGTCTGTTATTTTCGTCGTGGAAAAATTTAACATTTTATGTATTCTTTTGCTTACTTTTATCAACCTTATTTCCGTTTTATCTTCTAAAAACGGCATTAAATCTAGTAAAGAAAAAAATCCGTAAAAAAACGGACTTTAGTCTAAAAATTTACGTTTTTTGTTTTTTAATGATGTTGAATGGTGGAAATACTTTGATCAATTGAATTCAAAATATCATCTAGCTCTTTCATATCTTCTTCAGACATTTCTTCATTTTTTAATTCTTTATCAAACCAATCTGGTAATTCTTCTTTTCTCGATTGCTTACTATGATTAATCGAAGAAGTTATTTTTGATTTATTTTCAAATTGTTTCTTTAATTTTTTATGTTCTTTTTCACTAATTCTCATGGCTTCTTCTACGGTTTCAATATTTAATCTTTTCCATTGTCCAGCAATCGTATCAATATAATTTTTCGATAGTTTCTGATTATTAATTTTTAATACATAAGCAATTAATACATTGACAACTCCAGGAGTCATCTTTTGATCTACTAATAATCCTTCAATCAGTTTTAAATCTCTTAAAGATGGTTCTCCGGTTTTATATTTACTTCTTAAAAAATCGTAAGGATGAACAGATTCAAAAGTATAAACCATTTTGGCCCATTTACTATTATCTCCTATTGGTGTTTTTAAATAATCTGGTTGCTTACTATAAACAAAAGTTGGTAATTTTCCATCATTTTCAAATTGATAAAAATTGCGGGCATTTTTTCTCAGTTCTATTTTATCAATCAATCCTTTTTCATTAATACTATTTCTCACTAAGCCTTGCATATTCATATCATCAATATCATAAGTATATGCTAAGGCATTAATCAATTCTTTGGTATCCTCATTGAAACATTTTGGACTAATCATCGTATTGGGAATACTGGAAATTAACAGATTAAAATCAATCTTATCTTCCAGTTCAATTTTATTCTTATTTTCCTTTTGGATATTCTCATTTTCAATTAATACGTTACCACTGACTGAAGTAAAAACACTACTAAAATTAGAACTAATATCTTCATAATCTTTTAAAGAGATTTTAGGAATCTTAAAAAAATCTACAATTCGATCATATTCTTTTTTTCCTAAATTATTATATAAAACAATATTTAATACAGGATGATTTAAAAATTCATTGGCAGACATTGGTGAATATAGTAAATAGATATAATGATTGACATGATCTTTGCGATAATATGTTCTTAATAGTCCTACTGCTTCTAATTTTTTTCTTGCTACTACAATATCATCTAGTTTTAATTGCATAGTACTCATTAAATGATGATGGGTTAAATCTTCACTCATTAGTTCTCTTTTATCTAAATCATCTACTAAAGTAAAATATAATGAGGTAGCACTATAACCAATAATAGGTTGATAAAGCATCGTAATTAATTTACGATCTAAATCTTTAATTATGGTTTTATTAATTACGGTATAAGTATCGGCTGGTAAAATAATTATTTCTCTCATAACTACCTCCTCATTACACCAATATTATACCTAAATTCATTTCACAATAAAAGTAGTTTCATCTAAAAATAAATAATTTGTTTTATATTTTAATTCCCGAACAAGACGGAATAATGCTTCTTCTTTTTGTTTCGCTTCAATCATGATATCGAAATCGATATTACAGAATTTTATTTTTTCAATAAAATCTATAAAAGTATCGCTATTAATATAATCATGATGACTTCGTTTTTCTTTTTTATTTTTAGGAGAAGAAAAGTGAATTTTGGGTGTATCTTTTTTCCAAGTAGAAAAAATATCTACAATAAAATCTTCAATTTTTTCATTATTTCTATTTACTAGAAAATGATGATAATCTAGTACCATAGGAACTTTTAATTTTTTGGATAATGATAGTGTATTTCTAATATTAAATATCTTGTCATCATTTTCTAAAGCAATTCTTTTTTGAATACTTTTGTTTAAATGATAAAAATTTTCTTCAAATCTTTTCATGGCTTTTCTTTTTCCTTCTTGAGAAGAGCCAATATGTAAAATAATATTTGTCTTTAACTGTAATAAATTCATTAGAAAATGATAATATTCTAAAGAAAGAAGAGTACTTTTCACAACCTCTTGATTCATGCTGTTTAATACTAAATATTGGTCAGGATGCATATCTACTATCATCTTTTTTTCTTGAATATAATCACCAATTTCTTTTAGTTTTTCCTTTTCTTTTTTTAAAATATTATCATAAGAATTAGGATATGTTAAAAGTGGTACTAAGTGCGAAGTCATTCGGTAAAAATGAATGTCATTTGCTTGGTTATACTTTAAAATTTCTAAAAAATGATCTAGATTTTCTTGAAATATTTTTCTTCTTTTTGCTTCCGCTTTTTTGATTCCTAATTTTTTATAATTCGTTAGCGTTATCGTCTTAGATGCCGTAATGGGAATACTAACTGGTAAAGCAACATATCCTAATCTTATTTTCATATAATCACCATTTTTTATTGTGTATTAAAATTTAAAAATTATGCTAGCAGTGATTTTTCCAAATGATATTCATGCATTTCTTTTTTTGGGATAAATTAGGATGGACATATAAGTTTAGAGTAATGCTAATATCTGAGTGACCTAATAGTTCACTTACGGTTTTATAGTCAATTCCTAAATTAATGCAATTGGTAGCAAAAGTATGTCGCAAACTATGGAAATTGATATGTTTGATTTTTAATTTCTTTAAAACACTAGAAAAATATTTGCGATAAGCTCTTGGTTCGATACAATCCATGGATGCAGTTAATAAATAGTATTTACTATTTATTTTTAATGGTTTAATAATATCAGCAAAATCTTTATTCATTGGAATTTCACGATTAGAATGAACTGTTTTCGGTGGAGAAATCACAATTTTAGAGATTGTGTTATCCCCTTCTTTGAAATAAATACGCTGTAGTGTTTTATTAATATGAATGATATTATTTTTAAAATCGAGATCAGACCACTTTAATGCACATAACTCTCCAATACGGACTCCTGCATATAAAGATATTAAAATGCCAATATTACGAGGATTTGGATTTTCTAAAACATATTCTGTTATCTTGCGTTGTTCTCTACGTGATAAGATGTATAACTTTTGTTTATGTTGACTTTTGGGATAGATAAAACTCAAATTGATTTGATTCATCATATCTTCATTCATTGCATATCTTAAACTACTTTTTAGTATCATCATGATGTCTTTTACCATTTTTTCAGAAAGAGGTGAATTACTTTTTACTCTTCCTGTTTTTAGTTTATCTAAAATGTACTGCTGTAAGAAATTATGATTAATATCCGATAAGTAGACGTCTCCAATATCGGGAATTAAATGATTATACATAATCGTTGTATAATTCGCATGCGTTGACTCCTTGATGTAATCTTTTTTGTAATTTAGCCATTCTATTGCTAAATCACGGTATAAAATTTTTTTGGTTTCTAATACCACAAAAACCACACTCCTTTTCAAAATAAAAATATCATAAATTTATCCAAAATATATCATTTTCATTTTATTTCATACAAAAAATGATGAATTCATCGAATTCATCATTTTCACTTTTTTTCTTCTTCTTTTATGAATTTTCTTTATTTTCGCCCTTTAAATTTAAATCTTTTGTATGTTTGGCAATTCTTTTTTCTACTGGCAAAGTTTCTTCCCATTCTTTTCCATTCCATTTTTTTAAACAGTTAGGACCATACCATTCTTTCATGACTTTTTCAATATTATGGTAAGAATAAAACTTATTGTTTTCAAACTCATATTCTTTTAGTGGATAAACATCTTTTCTCTCAAAGATAGGTTCATGCAAAAATTTTTCCCATGGATACGATAAAGATTGAGATATTAATTTACTATTTTTATGCCATTTCATACATTTTTTAGAAAACCAATAGACAAAACTTTTAAAAGGAATAGGATTGATATGTAAATTATCTAAAAGTACAATAAATAACATATTAATTCTTACGATAATTCTTTCTAATTCATCGATCCATTTATTTTCACAGACGCCACCATAAGGAATAATGTCAACAAAAATACCATTTCCTTGTTTACATCTATTTTTTAATAAAAAATTAACTTCTTCAATATAGGTTCCTCTTTTTCTTACCTTCATCCATGGACCAGCAATTGTGTTGTAACGTTTATCGGTTTCATAACAGTCAAAATAAAAATCTTTTTTTAAATCTTTTTGTAAGGCTTGAATTAATCTTGGATAATCTTCAATATCCACTGCAATATCCATATCATCATCCCAAGGGATAAAACCACCATAATTACATATACCTAAACTGCTTCCTGCTATTAAAAAATACTTAATGTCATTTTTTCGGCAAACTCGATCGATTTCTTTCATAATACTTAATACTTCTAATTGTAGATCTCTAACAGGTACTTTTTTTCCACTTTTTGTTTCAATAAAATATTCATCCGTTTTTTTGATATAACCTTCTTTTTTCATATTTTCTCCTACTTCATTTCTTCTATTAATTCTTTAAAACATGATAATAGCATATTTCTTGTTTCTTTATCCATATTTTTTGCTTCTTTAATAATTTTAATGGTACCTTCTAATTTCGATTTTTTAAACTCTGTAAAATCGCGAATTTGGGCTTTATTAAAAATATTAAATAAGTTATCAACAAAATCTTTTCTTTGCTTATCATTCCTTTTATCCAACCAATTAGATATTCCCTTTTCTATTTTTTGACTAAAAGCACTAATTTTAGTTTTTCGAAAATGATCATCTTCGACTATCCAAGATAATGCATCATGCTGCAATAATTTTTTATACGTACTATCTACCACAATATAATTATCTTGATGTCTAAGTAGCATACCAATTAAACTTTCTTTAGGCACAAAACACTTTAATTTAGGAAGTATTTTCTGATACTCTTTACTTTCAAATTCTTTTTTTCGTAAACCTGGTCCATCATTGCAAAAGACATATTTAATTTTATGTCTAATCCTAGGTTTACAAAACATAGCACTCACTAAAGCAAGGTTTCCCCCTTTGGAATGCCCTCCTACATAAACTTTTGGACTAAAAAAGCCAATGGCACGATTTAAATATTGGACAGCTTCTAATTGAGCACTCGTTGGGAATTGATAACAGAGCATAAAATCTTCTTTCCAACCACTGACGTAACCATCCGTTCCTTCATAGGAAACATAAATACTTTTATTAGGAAGTAAAATACATAAAGCACCAAATTGCATATCAAAGGTTACTTTATATTCATAATTGTAGAGTAATAAATTTTGAAATCTGTTCGTTTCGGATAATTCTTGTAGTAAATAACAGGCATGTTTTACTGACCAAATATTACTATCAATTTCCTTTTTAGAATATTTTTGAAAAAATATCTCACTTGCTTTTTGAAGAGTAATTTTTCCTTGGTTTCTTTCTGGAACGATTCCATCCAAATCAACATAAGAAATCAAAGATAAGATTACATTATCTACCTCATTAAATTCCTTTTCTAAAAATGTATATTTTCCATAATCTTTTAAATATGTATGGATGGTTTGCATGATATCAACTCCATATCTTCATTATACTATAAAATTCTTATTTTTAAACAAAAACTTGCTAATAAAAATCAATAGTTTTTGTAAATTTTTAAAAAATTATTTCAAAATTAATATTAAAGCATGCTA
>CANQBE010000005.1 GCA_947589515.1 uncultured Bacilli bacterium | reverse complement strand
AAATATAATCAACCAAATTATAGCATTACTTTACACTTTTTTATCAAAAATTCCGGTTTCTACTTGAAATTTGGCTTTATATAATTTCTACATATCGATCTTTCAAAAGAGAAAATAATTTTTCATGTTCTTCGGTATAAGGGACATAATCCTTATCCCCTTCTTTAAAGATATTTTCTAAATATTGATAATATACATATTTAATATCTGTTAATTCCTCTACTTGTAGTTTTGTCTTTTCAACATCGATGTTTTTATGCAAAAGATAAACATCATCAAAAACACGAATATAAGAATCGTGGTAGGGTTGAATTCTTTTAATCGTAAATAAATATTCTAATTCTTGTTCTTCAATATCTAAATCTACTTCTTCTTTTAATTCACGAACAGCAGCCTGTCTACTTGTTTCTCCACTATCTACATGACCTGCTACGGAAATAGCCCATAGATTAGGAAAAGTTTTTTTATTCGGATTTCTTTTTTGTACTAATAATTCTTTATTATCATTTTCAATCCAGATATGGCTAGAACGATGCCATAAACCTTTTTTATAAATTTCTTCTTTCGTTTCTACTTCTCCAGTTGGATTTCCATTTTCATCTAATACATCAATTAATTCCATCATGATCACCTATTATGTATCATAACATTGTTTACTTATAATTTGACATTTTTTTTAAATTACTTGACAAAAATAGGCATGAAAAAAAGTAGTACGAAACTACTTTAAATCTTTTTCTGTTTCTTTAATGATATATACTGGTCTATGTTTCGTTTCTAAATAAGTTTTCGCTAGATATTCTCCAATAATTCCCGTACAGAATAGTTGAACACCACCAACAAAGAACATAATACATGCCATACTTGGCCATCCACCAACAGGATCTCCCCAAATCAAAGTCTTTACGATAATAAAAATAATTAAAATAAAAGCAATTGCACAGAATAATACTCCTACTAGTGCTGCAAATACTAATGGTGTTGTTGAAAAGGCAACAATTCCTTCCATAGCATAAGAGAATAATTTCCAAAAATTAAACTTTGATTCTCCTGCTTTTCTATCTTCAATTTCGAAATCAATCCATTTTGTTTTAAAACCAACAAAACTAAATAGACCTTTGGAATAGCGATTATATTCTTTCATAGAGATAATGGCATCTACCATTTGTCTCGTCATTAAACGGAAATCTCTAGCACCTGGTACCATTTCCGTTTTGGAAATTTTTCCAATAATAGAATAAAACCATTTTGTGAAAATCTTTCTTAGAAAAGAATATCCTTTCCGATTGGTACTCTTAGTTGCACAACAGTCATATTCCTTACTTTCTAGAGTATCAAACATTTCTTCTAATAAAGTAGGTGGATCTTGTAAATCCGCATCCATTGTCGTAATATAATCTCCTGTTGCATGTTCTAATCCTGCTAGTATTCCTGCTTCTTTTCCAAAATTTCTGGAAAAAGAAATATATCGAACCCGCTTATCCTTTTTTGCTAGTTTTCTTAATTCTTCTAATGTTTTATCTTTTGAGCCATCATTTACGAATACAAATTCAAATTCTGCTTTTTTCTTCATCTGTTCTGTTACTTTATTTACTTCTTCATAAAATAAAGGTAATGATTCTTCTTCGTTATAACATGGAACTACAATCGAAATTTTTTTCATTCTTGTACACCTTCTTTACCAAAGTTTACCACATAATAGTTACTTTTTAAATACAAATAGTTTAGAAAATACATAATTAGACACAATTACTACTACTTGAGAAATGAGTTTCAAAATCTTATCATTCCCATGTAGAATGGTAACGCCAATAAACATAATAGCCATATCCATTACTAAAGTAACTACTCTTGATAAGAAAAAACTACTTGCTTCTTTCCATTTATTTTTACTTTTACTTTGGAAAACGAAACTACGATTGGTTACATAAGCAAATGTCACGCTGGCTATCCAGGAAAGGATATTAGCAACCTGTAATTGTATCGGTTGATTAGGATTTAATATCGTGTATACTAATAGATAATAAACAACTAAACTAACTACCGTTGTTAGTACACCGAATATTAAATACATAATGATTTCTCTATACTTTTGAAACAAATTATCTAATTTTTTCATCATACTTCTTCCTTCATTTTGGTCAATATAGTTACTGACTAAGTTTATCATATTTTGGTTATTGCTTTGATACTTATTTGGTTGAAATGTTTTTACTTTTTTAATTGCCTGTTCTAATTCATCCATTTCATAGACAGGTAAAATTAAATTTTCTTTACTAAACTCTTCTACAATCTGTAATTGATGATCATTATTATGTTCTTGATATTTTGAAAGTCTTGGTACTGCTATTATTTTTTTATTTTTCTTTAAGCAATCAAAAATGGTACCAACACCAGCATGAGTAATTATAAAACTACTTTTTTCTATATATTCTTCTAACTTTTTCTTTTCCACATAATCAAATATTTTCATGTTTTTTGATTCATATTTGGTATATCCTGCTTGGACAATTACTTCTTCTTTGATCACTTTCTGATCGATTAATTCATCTACTTTTTTTAATAATCGTACAAAACTTTTATCTTGTGTTCCTAACGTAATTAATATCATATTTTCTCCTAATAAATCCAACCACCATAGGTTGCTTTGGGGTATAGTTTTAACATACTCTTCCACTGTACTATGAATAAATCTGCAAACATATAAATTAGTCTTCCCGTAATCGTTTTGGAATGCATATTAGCAAATGTTTCGATATAAATAATCTTACTTCCAAAGATTTTACCTAAACAACACATGGGTCCTGCAGTATGTGCTCCTGTTGTTACAATAAACTCTGGTCTTATTTTAAAATAGAAATAAACACTTTTCACACAGTTTGCTAATAACTTAAAAGGATAAGAAAAAGGATGATCTTTGGTTCCATAGATTAAATAATCGATTTTTTTACCATATTTCTTTTTTAAGCCAATGGTAGTTTTTGTTTTTTCGGTGATTAAATGATAATCGTATTTTTGAAATAACTCATTTAGCATCATCATTTCTGATAAATGTCCACCCGTACTAGCAATAAACAATACTTTTTTCATACTATACCTTTCTTTTTAATAAAGTTAACCAATCTTTTTTCACAATATCACTACTATATTTTAAACTGAATTCTCTTGCCTGTTGACCAAACTGTATTCTTTTTTCCTTATCACTTACTAATTCTTCCATTTTATGAATCATTTCTTGAAAATCGCGATTTTCAATTAAGTAACCATTTTGATTATTGGTAATTAGATCATTAGCACCTTCTGCAGAAGTAAATGCTAAACAAGGAATTCCATAAGACATGGCTTCAATTAATACAATTCCAAAAGATTCTGTATAAGATGTCATCAAATAAAGAGATGACTTACTAAATAACTGATTCAATTCTTTTTTTCTTAAATATCCATGAACGGTAATGGCATCTGTTAATTGATATTGATAAATTCTATCTACGATTTTATTTTTTAAAGCGCCATCACCTACAATATCTAAATGCCAATCTGGGTATTTTTTGTGAAATTCATAAAAGATATCAATCAAATCTACATATCCCTTTTCTTTCGATAATCTACCAACAGAAATCATTCTCTTATTAGCAAGATTAGAAGTCTTTTCTGGAATTTCATCTAACATATTAGGAATAAATACGCATTTACACTTGATTTTCTTTTCTTTCATTTTCTTCTTATAGAAATTTCTCAAGGAATCGGAAACCAATACTAAAGAATCTAAGTATCTACAGGAATTTACAACACCATTTGCATAATCCATATCTTGATGATGATGATTATGTTCCCACGCTATTTTATATGCTTTACTTTTTCCATATTCTCCTAACCATTTATTAAATAGAACACGAGTCGAGATTATGATATCACTATCGCAGTTTTTCATGGCCTTTGTCGTTTGAGATTTTCTTAATAATAATACTAAAATAGCTTGATAGGTTTCTTTAATTAATTTGATAGGTCTTACTTTTTTGAAAGCATTCTTCCATTCTTCGCGATTTGGTTTATATTTTTCAATTAAATACGTAACTTTTACTTTTTCATCAATTTCAAAAGCAGGCGTATCTTCTAATTTATAAGTAGATACGATTTCTACTTGATAATCCTGACATAATAAATTTGCCAAATTGACAATACTCTTTTCTATTCCCCCATAACCTAGGTGAAGAGAAAAAATTGTTAGTTTCTTCATGTTTACCACCTATTATTATTATAAACAATTCTTAGAAACAAGTAAAGATTTAGTCAAAAAGAAAAAGACCATATGGTCTTAAGAAAATAATTTTAATACATCATTAAAGGTAATATATATCATAAGGGCTAATAATAACATAAAACCAATGGTATGAATTTTATTTTCTGTTTCTGGTTTCACAGGACTACCTTTTATTTTTTCAATGATTAAGAATAAGATTCTACCTCCATCAAAAGCAGGGAAAGGAATTAAGTTAATGAAACCAACATTAATACTTAGTAAGGCAATTAAATATAGAATATTTTGAAAACCAGCTGCTGCTTGACTACCTACAATGCTATAAATTCCAACAGGTCCACTTAGTTGATTGACAGAAAGTCCTCCTGTAAATAATCCTTTTAACGTAATGACCATTTGTCTAAATAAAGCACCCATTTTGGTAAAGGCATAACGAACAGATACTAAAAAACCTTTTTCGACTTGTCCTTCGGAAATAATTCCTACTCGATAAATTTTACTACCATCTACCTCTTCTTCTTTAGGAACAACATTAAAATCTAATTCTTTGCCATCACGTCTTACCGTGAATGTAATTGGTTTACTTTTATCTTCTACTTGTAAATAAATAGATACATCATCACTAGTCTTTATTTTGTGACCATTAATTTCTAAGATATAATCCCCTACTTCTAATCCTGCTTGTATTGCTGGATTATTTTCTACTAATTCAGAAATGATTGGTTTAGAAGAAACAGCACCCCATCCTAACGCAATAATTAGTAGTAATAAAAAGGCTAAGATAAAGTTATTACCTGCACCAAAGAACATTACTAAAAAACGTTGCCAAACTGGTTTTGATTGTAATCTTCTATCTTCAGGAATTTTTTCTGCATCATCGCTATCTAAATCTTCTCCAGCTAGTGAACAAAATCCACCAATAGGAATGGCACGAATTGAATATACTGTCTCATTCTTTTTACTTTTCCATGTAAATAATTTAGGTCCCATTCCAATCGCAAATTCATATACATAGATACCAAACATCTTAGCAAAGATAAAATGTCCAAACTCATGTACTAACACAATAATACCTAAAATAATAATAAAGTAAATTAAATTTAACATAAGTCCTCCTATAAAATATTCATAAATAAAATCATGGTGATTACTGCAAATATCAAACTATCAAATAAATCTAATATTCCTCCATGACCAGGAATAAAATTAGAGAAATCTTTTTTATGATAGTATCTTTTAATTTGGGAAAAAATTAAATCTCCGATTTGTCCTATTGTTGATAATGTAACCGTAATAATGAATAATTGAACAAAAGGAATACTATTAGAAATTGCCGTTACATAATAAATCATGCCAATAAAAGTACCCATTACTAGGCCTCCAATGAAGCCTTCTAGTGTTTTATTGGGAGATATGTTTTCTGCTAATTTTATTTTTCCAATTAATTTACCAGTGATAAAGGCAAATATATCGGTAAAGCAAGTAATTAATAACAAGTAAATAAAGTGAGAAATGGAATCATTACGAATCAAAATCACTAGATTAAAAGATAATCCAATAAACAATACACTACCTAATAAATATAGTGCATCCTGTAAATTATATTTCTCATTATTTCCAATTATCACTAGTGGAATCATAAATATAAATATTAAAAAGGTTAAAATACGATAATCTAGAATTAATGTTAATTCGTTACTTTGATAGTGATTTAAGATAAGAAAACCTACTGCTAGATAAGCAAGGACTTCTATTAATAAACTTAACTTTTTTTCTTTTAATTTTAAATCAAATAATTCTTTAAAGGCCATTAATCCTACAACTAACATTAATCCAGCAAAGAACGCATCACCTTTTATGATAAAAGGAATAAAAATTAGTAGTAGTAAAAGCGAACTTAGTATTCTATTTTTCATCCTTTCACCCCTCCAAATTTTCGATCTCTTTGATAATATTTTTCGATGATTTGATCTAATTCTTCTGAATTAAAATCTGGGAATAAAGTATCTGTAAAATAAAATTCGCTATAAGACATTTGCCATAACATAAAGTTACTAATACGATATTCACCACTAGTTCGAATGAGTAAATCAATTGGTGGTAGTTCTTGATATAAGTTTTTTTCAAACGTTTCCTCATCAATATGATCGATATCTATTTTACCATCTAAAACTTGTTGACATAATTTTTTCGTCGTATCGATAATTTCACTATGACCACCATAATTTAAACAAATATTAAGGACTAATTTTGAATTATTTTTCGTTTTTTCGGTAATTTCTGCCATACTATCTAAAACATCTTGTCGTAATGGTTCTTTTCTTCCTGAAAAGATTACTCTTACGCCTTTTTCATCGAGAACCTTAAATTCTTTTCGAAACATTTCAATAAATAAGTCCATTAAATAATCTACCTCTTCTTGACTTCTTTTAAAGTTTTCGGTAGAAAACGCAAATACGGATAGATAAGGAACTCCTACATCAGCAAGATGTAAGCAAAGTTTTTTTAGAGTTTTAGAACCTTCTTTATGTCCAAAACTTCTTTTTAGGCCTCTTTTTTTAGCCCATCTACCATTTCCATCCATGATAATACCAATATGTTTTAATTCTTCCATTATTATTTTCACTCCTAATATGTATTATAATACACTTTCGAAAATCACTCAATGAGAAATACCAAAAGAAAATAAAAATTCATAAATTTTATAAATGATTAGATATTGGTTATGATAATAAGGGTGATTCTATGTACTATCTTAATTACTTTTTTCTTTATGCGATATTAGGTCATTTGATGGAAACTATCTTTGTTTCTAATTTTACGAGTGGAATTCTTTATGGTTGGTGGACTCCTGTTTATGGTTTTGGTGTAGTATGTATTTTATTCATTGGAAAAGTGATGGAGCACTTTTCCTTTACCAAAAAGAAATTATTTAAAATTCTGATTACTTATTTATCTTGCATGATTATTTTAACTTTATTAGAATTAATAGGCGGTTATCTCATTGAATGGATCTTTCATCAAGAATTTTGGAACTATGAAAAATATCGATTTCATATTGGTCCCTACATTTCTTTAGAAATGGCTAATATTTGGGGCATTGCCGGAATTATCGTTTTATATGTTTTAAAACCAATTACAGATTCTTTTATCCATTATATTCCTAAATGGATTACTTACTTATTACTCTTTTTATTTTTTCTAGATATTTTTAGTAAAATATTATCCAAATAAAAGAATCAATTCGATATTAAAAACTATCGATATTGATTCTTACTTTTTTATTATCTTTGGTATAACTGCTTGCTTGTACTAAAGTTCTAACTGCATTGGCAAGTTTTCCACCTTTTCCAATGACTCTTCCCATATCTTCGCTATTTACTAGAACTTGAATTAAAATGGTGTTTTCTTCATCACTTTCAAATTCTTTCACAGATACATCTTCTTTATTCATAACAAGCGATTTTACGATAAATTCGGTTAATTCTACTAAATTCATAATTACTTACCTTTTTTTCTCTTCAGCAAACTTTTTCATAATTCCAGCTTCTGAAAATAAATTTCTAACTGTATCAGAAGGTTGTGCACCAGTTCTTAACCATTTTAAAGCAAGTTCTTCATTAATTTTAGTTTCATCAGCAATTGGATTATAAGTTCCAATTAATTCTAGATATTGTCCATCTCTTTTTTGTCTTGAATCACTAGCTACAATACGGTAACTAGGTCTTTTTTTAGCACCCATTCTTGTAAGTCTTAATTTAACTGCCATAATATCCCTCCATTTCTAAATCTAAGTCCATTATACACAAGTTTTTTATTGCTGTCAACTTTTTTTTGTTAACAGATATTATTTTTTTCATATTCTCTTAATAATGTCTGAAAACATTGAATATGGATGACTTCATCTTCAATAATGCGATTTAGTAATCTTTGAACATAGGGATCATCAATCATGGCTATATGACGTTGGTAATTTAAAATAGTATTTTGTTCCAACCTGATATTATATTTTAACATTTCACTAATATTAGTATCATAGTTGATAAAACTACTATTTCAATTTACAAGATGATTACAGGAATCTACAAACTGGTATTTAGGGGTTAATCCTAATAAAGTAATCGTTTCTCCTAGTAATGCTAGATGTTTCATTTCCACAATCGCTATTTTTAATAATGCATCAGAAAATGCGACTTCACTTTGAAATTTGACCATTTTTTGATATACATATTGATAGATTGCGGTTGCTTCACTAATCATACCTGCATAATCTTCGGATAATAACTGTGCGTAAAAAAGATTTTTTTCTTTCACTTCTATCTTTGGATAAGGTTTTTTTGCCGAATATTCCATTTTTTTTGCCGGATATTCCATTCATTTCACCCACTTCATCTTATTAAATAAAATGAAGTTCTATTAATCAATATTCATCTTATTTTCTCTTCTAAAAATATCAATCTCTTTATTTTTCTTTGTTTCAATCTTTATCTTAGGATTCTTAGATAGTAAATAAGGAATAATATCTCTAAAATCTTCACCAATTAATACGGTTGTAAAAGTTAATATTCTAAATGCATTATTTGTGGTAATAATATCTAAATATTCTTCCAACTTACTGTGCCTACTTAACTGTACATTACTTGTTTTCAATATTCTTTCTATCTCAGAGTATTTTACGTGATATATTTTTTTATTTTTCTTTATTATGAGATAGTTTTCTGTTAGAAAATAATCTTTTTCATTCCAATAATCAATCTCACCAATTTTATCTAACAGATTATTTTCCATTAAATATAATTTTATTTTTTTTAGTGTATAACATGTTTCTATACGTTCTAATATTTTCCCAATCATAATGATATCTAGTAGTAGCAGATAATAAAAATTATTTTTATAACTTATATATAATAATACAAAAAACACAATAATAGTTATTATCACATATACCATTACATCACTTTTACTAATATTTAGATATTGATCTATCGTTAATTTTGACTGTTCTTTTCTTTTCACTTATGCATCACCTTACTAGAATCGTATGTAGAATTATCAAAAGCTAACAAAGGACATAAAATAGATGGGAAAAACATCATAAATATACAATAGGATTTCTTTTTATTAAATACTTTGCCCATGTAATAATAAAGTAAAAATAGAAAAATTGTATCAAGAACAGGAAATAATAGCAAAAGGGAATACCAAGCAGAACCTAAAATATCCTTAGATAAGCAACCAATGTTGTAAAAAGGAATTAAAACAATCCAACCTTTTTTTCTGATTTTCTTTTCTATTTTCCACATACTTACCACTTGATTCATCAAGTAAATGATGCATAATAGGTAACAAATTCTTAATAGCAAATCGAAATTCACTTCATAATTATAATTGAAATCTTGAAAAATGTGCATGATTTCTGCTTCATATTCTTGATTTGCTGATGCATATAAAATAGTATTATCGTTATATACGATAGTTTTATAATAGTCCCCGCTAGTTGAATATTCATAATATTCAAAAAATAGATTTATTTCAATACTATTTTTACGTTTTATATGATTATTTTCATATAAAACATCATGCCGACCACTCATAAAAAAAGTATCCAATCTATCTTTATCATTAAAAATTGTATAACTAATTAAATAGGGACATGATGCTTGATCGGTAACTAGATAAGTTTCAACACCTGAGTATTTTTCCTTTTCCTGTATATCAATGATAGAACAACCTTTCTCTTCGATATAATGAATAAATGTATTAGGATCCAATTTATCAGGCTGTTTGAGTTGAAATATCATAATCAATCCTATAATCAAGCATGACACAATAGTGCCATTACACAAGATTGTAAAAAGGATACCAAACTTAGAAATTTTATTTTTCATAGATACCACTACTCCTAAGAACTATACTTTATTAGTATCATAACATATTCTTTGTGTAATATCCTAGAAAAAATATTTTTAAGTATTAAAAAAGCATCTAGCTAATCTAGATACTCTTCGTTCACTTCTTGTTCAATTTGTTGTTCTGCATTTTGGATATCACTATCATCGACATCATCGGTAATAACTTCCCATGGATCTTCTTCTTCGTCATAAGCAATTTTTACTTTGACATCACCCACGATTTCAACACCTAACTCTTTTTGAACAGTATATTCAATTTTGCCATCTACAATCTCCGCTCTAGTACATGATGGCTGTTTTAAACTACGAATAATTACATCTTCATTCGTAATATCACTATCATTTACTGCCGATGTTGGTACATTTACCTCTTCATTATAAGTTGTAGTTTCACGAACAACCTCTGTCTTTGTATCACCTGAACAAGAATACCAGATATTCACATCATAGCTACCTTCGATATTTATTTTATTACCTTTGCGATATCCTTTAAAATTATGATTAATAATCCAACATCCTAATATTGTTGTTGGAACACATTCAGGAGTTATTGCTTTGGTTGTAGTGAATGTCTTTTTTCCTTTTCCAACAACCGCCTTTGTTACAATTTCTCTCGTATTAGCCATAATATCCCTCCTCTAGTTTAATGTATGCTAACTAGGTAAAATGTTTACAAAAATCAAGTTTTAGATACAATATTACTATCAACTAAAAGTTTATCTTCTAACTAAATGAAGAGTTGATTGTTTTTTCTAAAAGCAAATGATAAATTGGGGTTGAAAGGAGGAAAAAAGATGAATTATGACAAAATTGGAAAATTTATTTATGAATTAAGAAAAGAGAAACAGATTACCCAAAAAGAATTGGCTGATATGTTATCAGTAACTACTCAAGCAGTATCCAAATGGGAACGAGGATTAGGATGTCCTGATATTTCTTTACTTCGTCCCCTTGCTGATTATTTTCATATCAGTATCAGTGAATTATTAAATGGAGAAAAAATCAATCAAAAAGAAATGTTAGAAAAGGTGGATGATATTTTAATGAGAAATTTAGAAACGATGCAAGAAAAAAGAAAAAAAGATCGGATTTTATTGATTTCTATTTTTATTGGAATACTGTTACTATTTATCGTTTTTAACAGTAATCTCATACTTCCTAATAAAGTCATCTTATTGATTTTGATTACTAGTATGATATGCTATTTACCAATGATAGTTGAGAAAAAGTTTAAAGTAAGATATTTGAGTATTTTATTGTTGTTATTAATTGGGATGTTTGGAATTGATATCTGTTGTATCTTAGGTACTCATAAAGAACCATTTTCTATTTTCATAAATGGCAAGAACAGTCTGGAGAAGTAAGATATGATAGTATTCTTTATTCCATTTATACTTGCAACAATTATGATAATCTCATTAGCTTCAAGAAAGAAAAAGCAGATCAATATTGTCGTTATTATTATAGTCCTAATCGTAGTAAACAGGCTAGTATCGAAACTGAGGATGGAATTATTTATTTAACGATGTCTTATAGTGATAATCCTAACTATAAGGGAAAAAATACTTATACGATTAATGGATTTAATCTTGATACTTTATATGAACAGGAAATGATAAAAAAGAGACAAAATATCGATTACAGTGCAATTATCAAAAATGAAGAAAGAACCAATCAGGAAATAGATGATTTTATGAATTCCGTACATCCTTTTTTGGAAGTTGGTTCTTATGTTCCAGAAATTGATAATGATTTAACAAACATTTATCATTACCTATCTGATAAGCAATTCAAGCAGAAAATTACCTTAGCAGACTTAAAAGATTTATCACTTGAAAAAATGAACAAGGAAACAATTGTAACCTTATTTAATCAAATGATAGATAGCACCAAAGATCAATTTGGATATACTATCCATAAAAAAGAAAATTCCGATTATGAAGTTATTTATGTTTATGAAGATACAGAACTTGCTTATGTTAGGATTCATATCAAAAATCAAAATCTTTCTTTAGATTCTGCTACTGTAAAGGGAATCGAAAATACCATTGTCGGAATACAAAGTTTTGATGTTACCAAAAAATTAACGTTAGGAAAAGAGTATCAAGAACTAACTACTTTTTTAAAGAGTATGAATCAACAATAAAAGATAACGATAAAAAAGAAAAGAACACCTAAATACGATGTTCTTTTCTAGCTATATTGATTGCTTTAGCATGTCTTTTAGAAAGACCTGTCATGTCGATAAAATTTAATTTTCTTTCCTGATCTGTATGAGGAACTCTTCGTAATTTCTTTCTTTTTGATACATAACCATTGGAAATATAATAATTACTACTTACATAGATTAGATCATTTTCTAATAGACATTGAAGGAATCTTAATAATTTTTCAAAATTTCTAGTAATATATTTAAAAGAATGAGTTATGAAAGGAATATTTTGTTGTAGGTAGGTTTGAAGGGCTTTTGTTAATTCCAAACCAATTTCTCTACTATAGCCATCTTCTGTTACTAATTTTTTTCTATCACCAGCAGTATTCATACCTTGAATACAAAGATTACTACATTTCGTTACTTTTAATTTTTCGAAATATTCCTCATTTTTCTTAGTATTTGCTAATCTTTTTAATACTTGATAACTATCCGGATACTTGGTTAAAATATTTAGATAATAGTCTTCTTCTTTTTTTAGATGAATTTGTGTTGCTAAAGAAGTAAAATCTAATTCTTTAAAATACTGTATCGCACGAGAAGTAATCATCTTCATCTCATTTTTAATATTCTTGCTTTCATCTTCATGGTCAGAAATTTGTTTTTCAAAACCATATTGTTTATAGAAATTTGAACCTGCTGATTCTAGATAACTATTCCGAATGGTTACAACTACAAAACTGCGAACCAAGTTATTTGCTTCTGGTAAATAATAACTACCTTCTTCTAAACCAGTTAATAAAATCGTGTTTCTAAGTTCTTCTTCATTCCAGTGAGATAGTAAGGAATACATTTGATTACGAACACTGTCTAAAATTAGTTGATTACTTTTCAGACCACAATCTAATAACTGTTTTTCTAAAATGTGATTGATATAATATTCTACTTCTTCTATCATTCTATACTCCTAATTGAAAACTTGATCAAAATAATCATCAAATCGTCCTTTCATGGTTTGATAGATGTCATTTAAATCGCTTTGCGTTTTTCTAAAATCTACATATAAAGGAATTTGATTTAGTGTTTCTAAAAGATTTGCATATTCTTTTTCTAATTCACTAGTATCCATTTTACTTGCTTCTTTTTTCACCAATTCTTGTTGTATTTTTTTGATTTGTTTGATTAAAGTAGTTATTTTTTTATTTTTGTTCATTTTTTCTTTTAACAGAATATATTGTCGATACTCTTCGCTATTTTTAATCATTACAACTACTTCTTCTACTTTTTCGATAATAGAATCATTCATATAATTCTCCATCTAAACTCCAAGTTTTAGCATCTGTTACTTTGATAGAAACAATTTTTCCGGTTAAAGATGAATCTCCCATAAAATTAATTAGTTTATTGGTATCTGTATAGCCATATAGACCATCTTTTCCGTTTGTATTTAGTCCTTCTACTAAAACAGGAACCACTTTTCCTATCCATTTTTGATTATTCTTTAAAAAATAGTTATTTACAATATTGTTTAAACGATATAATCTCTGTTCTTTTTCTTCTAGAGAAACATTATCTTCTAATTTACTAGCTGGTGTATTTTCACGTGGAGAATAAATAAAAGTAAAGGCATTATCAAATTGACATTCTTCTACTAAAGAAAGAGTTTCCATAAAGTCTTCTTCCGTTTCTCCTGGAAAGCCAACGATAATATCAGTAGAAATGCTAACATTAGGAATGGTGTCTTTGATTTTATGAAATAGTTCTAAGTAACTTTCTTTCGTATAGCGTCTTCCCATCAATTTTAAAATACGACTTGATCCAGACTGTACTGGTAGATGTATACTTGGCATAATATTAGGATACTTCGCAATTACTTCAATCATTTGATCTGTAAAGTCCCAAGGATGACTCGTCATAAAACGAACACGAGGGATTCCTGTTTTTGCTACATCTTCTAATAGATTTTCCATTCTATAATCATAATCAAAATCTTTACCATAAGCATTTACATTTTGTCCTAGCAAAGTTACTTCCTGATAACCTTCCTTTACTAAGTCTTCTACTTCTTTTAATATATCATCTTTGCATCTACTTCTTTGTTTTCCTCTCGTATAAGGAACAATACAGTAAGTACAGAATTTATCGCATCCGTAAATGATATTTACAAATGCTTTATAGGAATTTGCACGTTTAACGGGAAGTCCTTCCATTAAATTGCCTTCCTTACTGTATACTTCTATTTCTTGATGATTACTTTTTAAATTCTTACTTAATAAACTAGGAAGACTATGTAAATTATGAGTACCAAAGACAAAGTTTACAAACTTGTATTGATGTAAAATGGCATCTACGACTCCCTCTTCTTGAGCCATACATCCACAAAGACCAATGATTAAATCTTTTTTTTCTTCCTTTAGATGTTTTAATCTTCCTAACATCCCAAATGCTTTATTATGAGCATTTTCACGGATACTACAAGTGTTTAATAATACTAAATCTGCTTTTTCATAATCTTCTTCTTCTTGAAAACCTAATTCTTCTAATAGCGCTTTTATATTTTCACTATCATGTTCATTCATTTGGCAACCATAAGTTTTGACATGATAGGTTTTTCCGACACCAATATTTTTTAAACTTGCATCAAACTTGTATTCTTCACGAATCACTTGATCCTTATTTCTTACTTTTGCTTCTTTATAATTTGGTAATTGCATCATACCACTTCCTTACGTCTTATATTATATAATAAACTTTCTATAATTCAAACAAAAACAATGCATTAAGCATTGCTTTCTTGTAAGACATCATTTATGATTAAGTCTATTCTAGTTGATTTTTGACTATTTAATACTTCCTGTTTAATAATTTCAAAATTATTTTTAATAAATTCAATTAATTTTTGCATTCTTGGAAGTAGTTCTTTTTCTGTTAAATTATCAATAATGATTTCTAGATTTGTTAATTTTGAATATTTCCCGTATTTATTACTTTTGATATAAGTATCATATAAGTGTTTAAAGGATACCACATCAATATTATTAAATCTAGAATCTTCTAATATTTTAACAGTTGTATAGATATAGTTTTCATTAATAGACTTATCTAAGATAGTCTCCCCATTATTATTTTTTATATTTGGTAAAAAATCTTTATTCTTTTTTAATTTTGAAATAATATCAATGACATTTACATAGTTCATAGATACTAAAATGTGAGCAAATGTATTTCCATCTAAGTTTTGATGGTTGACATCCCAATCTTTATTGCCCATATGATAAAGTACGGTATCATAAGCACCACATTTTAACAATCTTACCAGGATATTATTTCCTGCTTCATCGCAAATGTTAATATCTACTTTTTTCTTTTTTAGTAACATATCAACAAATTCAATATGACCCTCTTTAATTAGTTCAAATACCAGGGACGGATCTTCTTCCACTAGTTCCATTGTCTTTGTCTCATTATAAAACATTTTAACACCTCTTATACACGGGACAATTCATTATTCTACCAAAAAAAGAGGAGTTTGTCAAATTTTACATTTTTTTTGGTATTTTTTTCCTTCCTTGCAACTATCATTTAATCATTACAACTGGTTGCATTCTACCAATTTTTAGTTGTGTTTTGTTAATTTGTGGTTGCATTTATCTATTTTATCATAAGAAAAAGAAAATTCGTAGCAAATTTTCTTTACTTTTAACTTTGATAGTTCTTATTTTCTATAGTCCTTCGGCAAAATTTACATTTTCCAGTTTTTTCTGACAAAATATTATCTGAACCACAATAAGGACAATGAACATAACTAGTATTTTTGGCTTTTTCGCGTTTTTCTTGCATTTTCAAATCATTTATTTTTTTAATTTTTGCTTCATTACGCAAATCTTCTTGTATGTAATCTTCTATTTTTATCTTCATAAAATTAATCATCTTATTAGATAGAATTTGAAATATCGAAAAAAGAATCAAAAACAAAATGCCTATGATCATTAATCTTTTACTGTAATGTAATAAACTTAGATAAAATTCTGAATTTACAATAGTGTTTACATATGTCATGTTTATACTATTTACCTTTAAATCATTTATGATTACATGAATTATTTGTGGAACACATATTAATAATCCACATCCTATTAAAATGATTGGAGTATAATCATATTTTTTAAAATGATATGTATAATGCCTGAATACTATTAAACCTATTCCTAAAAAAGGGAAAAAATATAATAAAACTAGAATTACAGGTATACTACATAATAATTGAATCCATAAATTTTTTTTCATAACTAACCTACATACTTTTCGCATTATCAATTATCGTTTGTGGAATTTCTACATCACCAGCACTATCATAATTAGAAAACTGCATTGTTGTAGTAAATAATTCAACCCCAGAAACGATTTTTGAAAAATCATATTCTAACTTAATTATATATCCGTTCTCCGTATATACATCAACGTTAACATCACCATTAATTGTAGAATTATTAACATTTGAAGAATCTAATAATTCTTTTACATCTTCTTGTTCCATTTTTATCTTATAATGATTATCTGAAATTTTTGTTGCATTATCCATTTTAATCAATTGGTCAAGAATCTTTCCTAAATCTACTATTTGTGATGTAGATTTTTCTTTCCACCAAACATCTCCTCCATAAGGTTGTGTCATATATGTGTAGCCAGTATTAAAATCATAATATATTTTGTTTGAAATAGTCATTCCCATTGTTGTAGTATCAAAATCTAAATATTCTTTTTGATGAAGTTCATCAATAATTCCTTTTGAATGTTGTTGAACTTCTATTCCGCTAATTTTTGTCTTCATATTTATTTCAATATTATAATTATTAAATGTAGTTACATAGTCATCATTTTCCATATACTTGCTATTTTCTAAGTTTATGGTGTAATTATATGAATTAGTTAAATCAGCATTAGTGACTACTAAATAAAATTTATCGTAATTTACATAAAAAGATGTATCTATTTCTATACTATCAGAAGAACTTTTTAATTCTTTATATTGATTATCTTTGTACCCATAAATTTTTATCGTTAAATAATTATTCTGATTTGTAGAAATATTTAAACTACTTTTTAAATCCAATTCAAAATAATCTATTGCTCCTGCATTTATTATAAAATTATAATTCTTTTTCTCTTTTAATTCGGTTTTATATTGAATTTGATTGCTTGCTATTAATGATTTATTTTCATAGTTTTTACTAATAGTATTATATGCTAAATCATTTATGGTATTGATTAAATCCTGCTCTAGAGTATGATGTTGAATATAATTGAAAGGATTACTTTCATTATGTGCATTCATCAGTACTTCTGACCAATTATTTACTTTATTAGAATAGGAATAAAAGTATGGAAATAAGGCATAACCAACGTTTCCACCACCATCAGCAATATCCGATAATTGAGTACTTGTATTTTTCGTATAAATATTAGCCCAACCATTTAAAAAATTATTAGTTGTTGTTGCTTGATTAATCTTTGAACTTGCAAAATTGGCCATACCTTCGGTAATTGTTAAATCTGCTATACATCTTTCACCACTTGTTGCTGTACAAAATAAGTATTGCATATGATGAAATAATTCATGATTGTAAAGTTGCGTCAAACTATCATTATTTGTAGAAAAACCATTTTTATTTATTATGATATAGGGATAATTCACAATGCCATCTTCATCTAAAATATCTAAAAATAGAGAACGATTGATCCATTTAGTAACATCTTGTTCGTCGTTATAACTAGCAAGAGTTGTTTCACTTCCAGTATTATAAACATAAACACTCATAGCCGTTTTTAATGTTGATGTTGGAATATTATTCTGTTCCAATGTTTTTTTAGCGTTCTTCCAATCTTCGTTAAAAAGTTTATTATCAATATATGGACTATATGAATAAGTAATTCCAAAATATTCTTCATATTTGCTAATACTAGTCTCTAATCCATTTGCTAGTAATTGTAATTGATCTTCTGTAATAGCATCACTACCAATATCAGTATACCAAATTAAAAAGTTGCCATTTGATGATAAGTAAACTTTATTTAATTGATGATTAGCAGCATTGCTTACATCAATTTCATCGTTTAACCTTTTTACTTCATATTTCATATTACGATTTGATTGTTGAGTTACAGATGCTGTTTTTTCACCAAGTATTACATTGGCCATCGATTTATTTATTAAATATAACTTAACAATATTCTGATCTAATTCATCATAATATTTTTCTAATATGTCATCCGTATCTAGTTCACACTCTGTATTATAGTAAGTGTAATCTGAAGCATATTTGGTATCTAACTTTGATGAATCAAATTCTAAATATACTAATTGGGTAAAGTAATCATTTACACTTAAAATACCTGAATTATAATCTGCTTTTATTTTTTCTAAAGTATTATATTGTTTTGATTCATTTACATCTTCTACATTCTTGTCTGGATTATTACCTAAATTTTTATTTTCATCTATTTTGTTTGCTTTACCTAAGTAGTTTATTCCTACATAACCTAATCCAATCATTACTATTGATATGATTAACATTATTATGATTGGTATTTTTGAGTTTTTCTGCTTATTATCTATTTTTCTAGTATTAGTATCAATTGGTTGATCATACTGGGGTTGAAAATTATTTTGTTGAATATTATTTTCTTTCATTTCTTTTAAATTAGTACCACAGTTAGGACAAAAATCCGCTTCATCAACAACTTGACTTCTACAATTTGGACATATCATTATTACCCCTCCTTTTCTAAAAAAGCAACTAAGTATTTAGTTGCTATATTATTCTTCATAGAACATTTTACCAGTCGTATATGAATAGTATTGTGTTTTTGAATTTTTTGATATTGTAAAATATTTTGAAAGTGTGTGGGGTTCTACATCTACTGTAACAATATTTTTTTTCTTCTTTAAATCATAGATAGTATAATCTTGATCATTTTCTACTATTGCATAAACTACACCATTTGAAACTTGAGTATGAATTTTATTGCCAGTAATAATTTTATCTCCATTTACTTCAAAAATACTTTCTGTTTTATCATTAATGCCCTGATATAAATTATCAGTACCTTCAACTGCATATATTTTCTCATTATAATCATCTGATACTGTTTCACCTTTTAAATTTATTAGATGAACATTATATGTACCAACTACTGCATAACCATTTTTGTCGAAGTCAGAAGCTTTCTTATAAGACTTATCATTGATTCTAGTACCGTCATATTTGATATATATTTTATCTCCATCACCAAATCCTCTACAATGCTCTAGCAAATAAACACCAAATTCTGCATAAGAACCCATAATAGAATCACATGATATCGTTTCTTTTAATTGACCATCTACATACAACTCAGAACCATTTGATACACCAGAAAGTTGTTTTATATAATTTTTATAATCTTTATAAGCAGTATAACCTAATTTTATAGTTTTATTTCCTTGATTATCTAAAATATATTTTGCATCATCAGAAAAAATTACATTATCGCCCTCAAAAGAAAGTTTACCCAATTTATCAGATGTTTTTGTATATACAACTTTACCATTTCTAACCAATTTATGTTCATATTCATCTATGTTATCATACCAATTTGAACAAGTTTTTAAAATAAATTCATCTGGATGATTACTATTAACTTTTTCTATACATAATGGGTTATTTTCTGATAAAGTTAATAATAATTTTGATTTGTTGATATCAAATATATAATTTGTATTATTGTAAAATATGGATACATAATTTTCTAAACTATTTACATTAGCATTTTCGATTTCCATGTCATCCACAGTTGCAAATGAAGTTAATTTATTTCCATCATAATCATATACTATATATTTTTCTGCTTCTTCATCTTTTACAATTGCATATTTATTTTCACCTATAAATGATAACAGATCTAGATTTTTACCTGTTAAAATGACCTTTCCTGATGAATTCATAATGTGATTATTATACTCTTCATCAACACATTGATAAAGTGGGCCATCGCTTGAAAACAAATACTTGCAAGCATCATAATTTACTATCATTTTACCATTAGGAGAAATAATACCAGATTTACCGTCTTTTGTTGTAACATGTGCTGCTCCATTTACAAAATCATGAGTGTTTTTAAACTCAAAATCAGTTAATTGCTTTCCATTTATATCAAATAATGCATATAATCCATCTGAATTTCTTAAAAAGAAAGAATTAGAGGATGTTAAACTTTCTTCCAAGGATGTTCCACCGTTTCCTCTATTGGCAGAATTCATTTTATTAAAAATTAATATTCCAACTAATATTATTGCCACTACCGCAATTGCGATTATAATTAATATCATATTTTGGGGCTTTTTTTTATTACTATTCATAGTATTTACATTAGTATAATCTGGTTGCATATTTGGGATTGGTGAACTATACATTGGTTGCTGTACTGGTTGTTGCTGATTAACTGGTTGATTCACATTTGAATTCATATTACTTGTGCCATTTAGTTGTGATGGATTGAACAAATTATCATTACTATCTGGATTATTATTCATAACTTACCTCCACTATCCAAACATATTTAATATATCATTTAGATTAGATGATACACTACTGACCATCAGTTTCATATATAAATAATATCCAGCACTTCCTAAAATTGAAAGACATATTAAATGAAAATATATTTTTAAATCAATACTATCAAACGATAAATCTGCATCTATTAAATTCATAAATATCAATAAAGAATAAACGATACCAATAACCATTGCAAATATTGATAAGGGAGCCCATATTTTACCAATTAATGGGGATACTATCATTCCTAATGCTATATAAGGTATTAATGATGTTGCAGATATTGATAGTAATTTAATAAAGTTTGCTGACTTTTTAAAGATTAAACTTACTATATAATATACTAGGGCAATCGCAGCGATTACACCAGCAAATATTAATAAATTTTTTCCTATTAAACTTAACCAATTTAAATCTTTTAATCTACTGAAATCTACACTTGTTTTATATTCAAAAGTTGAGTAATCTAGTGACTTTACAAAAATTACTGAAATCATAGATTTTACTAAAGTAATTAACATCATTAAACTGGCTATGATTGCACTCAAAATTAATGATATCTTGGTATCACATAATTTTGCTTCTTCTGTTTTAAAATTTTTAAAAGGTTTTAATAAAGCAGAAATCATATATGTTACATAATTCAAAGCAGTATTATTATTTTGCTGATTAACAGGCTGTTGTATAGGTTGTTGATTATTATTTTGAGACTGATTATAGATTGGTTGTGGTATTTGTGGATTTTGTGATTCCACAAAATTAGGTTGAGCAACTTGCTCATTCATAGGAACATTATTCACATTATTATTCATGGACTGCAATTCTTTCAAATTAGCACCACACTTTATACAAAATGTTGATCCACTAATGTTTTCTGCTCCACAATTTGGACAATTCATTATTGTTTACCTCCTTTTTCAATACTATCCTTTATAAAACTAGCAACAGGACTGCTACTTGTAACCGTATTGATAACACTATTTCCAATATTTTGTCCCGTCAAGGAATCAAATATTTTACTAGCATTTGTTTGTCCATTCACTCTTTTATTATTTGCACCATTCATAATTGGATTGGTAAGACCTTTTTTTGATTGCATAAATTGATCTACTTTTCTTACATTGGTCATATTTTTCTTGGTTTCCGTTTCATAAGTATGTCTAGCATTAGAATTACGATATCTAATAAACATGATGATAAAATAGGCAATTCCCGATAATAAAAATAGAAAATTGTAATCAGAATCTATAAACATCATAGCTATTATACCAAGAATCTCTACTAAAATAGAAATTCCAATTAACTTTGGCATATGAATTGGTACACTACCCATAGTTTCTTTGGTTCTGGCATTAACGGCAACATAATGTAATATTTTTTTATTACCTTTTACTTGTTGATAACTATATAACCAAACAGGTAGATAGGCAGCTTTCCATTGCTGACCTTTTACATTGAACTGTTCAGTAGACCAAGCAACACCACGATCATATTCTTTTAATGTATCGTTGGCTGCAAATCTAGCAATATCTTTGGATTCAGTATCAACAATTTCTCTTAATTGATCTACGTTTGTATCTCTTCTTTCAGAGGTATATCCTTTTAAATAATTGGCATTATATTTAACACAATTTTCAACATCAAAAGGCATGATGGCATTAATTACATTATTCGTTTTATTGGATGCACTATTATTTAATTTATCTGAACTTGATTCTATAGAAAGACCATTAATGGTTAAATCAAATTCTCTTTCTACATGATATAAATCAGCATCATAATATTCTTGTTGATTATTACCACTACCTCTAAAATATTTTCGTGTTTGATGTTCTCCCTCTCCAATCAAATTAGCATGAGCATTAACATCTACTAGCATATAGGGAAAATAAACACCCATTATATTTTCTGTAGTAAATTCCTTTTTAAATTGAGGATGTGCAAAAAAATTTCTCTTACCTACAAATTTTTTAATTTCTAATTTAGCAGTATCCTTATTAATGTTGAAAGGCAATACAACATCAGGAACACTACCATTAGGGATTTGTTGATTCACAGATAAAGTATTTCTACACCAGTGACATCTAGCTTGTTGGGCAGAAGCAGTATCAATCACTACCTCTGCACCACAACTGCTACATCTAAAAGTTAAGACATCATTCGTATCTGCTACAATATTTGTTGCACCGGAACCAATGACTTGACCTTGTAACTGGCTTATATCTTCTATCATACCGGAAATTTTTTCTGGTTTAAATTCATATCGACAAAAATTACATCTTAAATTTCCAGTATTTGTATTAATTTCAATATCTGTTGAACCACATTTAGGACATTTATTTTGTCCGTCTTTTGCACCAATATCTGTTTTTACAATTGTAGGATTATTATTTGAAGTAAAACCTTCTTGCATTTTTTATAAACCTAATATTTGTGCCTTTAATTTATCATAATCTTCTTGAGTGATTAATCCTGCATCTAATAAGTTTTTAGCATTTAATAATTTCTGTGTTGGATTGTCTGTATTTGTTGTAGGTTGTTGTACAGGAGTTGGTTCTGGCTGTGTAGGTTGTACACTTTGAGCAGGTTGTTCTGGTTGAACTGGTTGTGTAACTGGAGCAGGTTGTGAAAAGGCAGGTTGATAACTAGATGGTGTATTAGGTTGTTGCATTCCGTTTATCATACCTCCAGCTGCGTTCATACCCATTCCCATAAATGCCATACCAGTTCCACCACCATTTTCGCCTGCTGCTTGCATTCCTCTAGCAGCTGCTTGTTGCATAAATGAATTTCCTCTTGCTCCTGATAAAGCATCTGCAGCTTTTACGTCTTTCATTAATGCTTTGGTATCTTCATCATATTCAATTGCTAAAATAGCGGTTTTGACAATTTCAAGTCCTCTATCGGTTTTCCAACGATATCCTTCTTCTACTGCTGTAGAAAGGCTTTGCGCAAATCCAATTTGATCTCCTTGAATTTTAGACATACGATTTCCTTTACTAGGATCATTCGTATAATTTGAGAAAGCAGCAGATAAACTACCAACAACTTCATTAAATAGTTGATTAGCAGCATCATTATCCATATCTGCAAAATCAAATACTGGTGCATTTGGTTGTAGATATTTAGCTGGTACAAAGTTTTTTACAAATAATAGTGGATCTACTATTTTTAATGTGTAAGTACCTCTTGTAACTGCTCCTACTTGAGTACCAAAGAAAGCATCATCCCAATAAATTTCAGATTGTGTTCCAAATCTATTATTAGGAATTTCTTTTAGATTAATATAAAATGCTAATTGTTGACTTCCTGGTTGTCCACCAAATTTTACTTTGTCCCAAGTTGATTTGATTGTTTGTCCGAATATTCCATCTCCAGCAAACATTGACTGTGAATTAGGATCATCAGATCTAAATTCAAATCCTCCTGGTTCTGCAATTAGACCTGTAATTTGTCCATCTTGTAATGTAATAAGTGCTGTTCCTTCTGGTACAACTATTTTACTTCCATTGGAAATAATATTTTCATTTCCTTTATAATTTTCTCCACGTCCATTATTTTGTGATTGTGGAACTGCTTGAAATACTGCTGCAGTGCCTGGAACACCTGCTTTAGGAACATAAAAATCCTTCCATTGATCTGCGAATGTTCCACTTAATGCTCCAGTAAATGCTTTAATAAATCCCATAATTTTACCTCTTTCTTTTTTCTTTTTTGAATAGTCGATTCATACTATGAATGTTTTCAAATATCACTTTTATAGTAATAGTATACTTCAAAAGATTTTCTATAATTTCTACAGTTCACGCTCCTTAATTATTATATTAAACCTTTCTTACAGTAATTTTGCACTAAAACCACAGCAGATCAATTACCATTTTCTATCCATTAGCATTCATATTTTTTTGATTTGCTAGTAATTCTATCATGAATATATAACCAGTGCTCAATATAACTACTTCTATAATGCTATTTTTAACCACTCCTATTCTGTTAATATTATATCATACTTTTTATCTTTTCAAATACAATAATTAATACCTTTCTGCAATTTTGGTATACTATATGTAAAATTTTATGATTTTTATATTCCATTTTCTAATTTTTCATATTAGAAGGTAGAAGCTTAAATTTTGAATCATAGTATGTAGATTATGGAAAAATTAAAATAACATTTAAAGATATTTTGAAGTACAAAAAAATATTTAATTCACACTATTTATTAAACAATAATAGTCATTGCTTGAAAAATCAAATTATGTGTAAAAATAAAAAATATCTCAAAGTAAATAAGATATTTTTTTATTTTTAAAATATTTGAGTATCTGTTGAAAAAATTTACAGAAAATTTTCTTAATTATCGCACCTAGAAATTGGCATTTTCTGATTCCATATCAATTCTGAATCATAATAAAAACTTTCAATGCTTTTTTCGATAAGTTGGTTACCAATTCCGTAACCATCTAATAATCGATTGTTTTTATTTTCTAATCTCGTTCTATATACAGTAAAAGTTACCGTCTTCTGATCAAAATCTTTTGTAGTATTTCCATGTGCTCCTAAATTATCTTTTGTTTTAAATGTTACTTTATAAAAATCTTCATTATAGTCACAAATCTCAAATGTAATCTCTTCCTTTTTTAAAGTAATAGCATCAGTTAAGTAAGTAGTTATCGATATAAAGATAAGAATACTTAATAAAATTCCAATACAGATGAGCATAATGATTGATAAAAATAGTTTTAACATTCTTACATTCATATATTTTCGAAAATGAATAAAACTTGCTATCATATTATTTTCTAAATTTCTTTGATAGTCTTTTTCTTCTATTTTTTCACCACTTAACAATTCATTTACAGAAATACCAAATTCTTGAGATAATGGAATCAGTAATGATAAATCAGGCATAGATTTACCATTTTCCCATCGAGAAATACTTTTACTACTAACTCCTAACTTTTCTCCTAACTGTTCTTGTGTTAATTTTCTTTCTTTTCTTAATGATAAAATAAATTTTCCTATTTTTTCTTGATTCATATTTTCACCTCCCAATTTCATTATGATTGATTATCTATCAAAAAGACAGGACATAACATGAGAATTTCTAAAAAATGAATCAATAAAAAAAACAACTAAAATCAGGCTTACTGTCATTTTATTTTATTAATTGATGATTTTTTTTAAAACTTTAACAATCTCATTACCAAAAGTAGCTAAATATCTCGTTGTATTTAAAATCCTATTTTCTAATAACAGATTATAAACTTCGGAAACATTTTGTTGACTAACTCATAAATCTCCTTAATGTGTTGCATATGATAACATACCATCTTCTATTTTTCAATCATAGAGTAATAAAAAAGAATCTATGATTAGATTCTTTTTGGTTATTTTATTTCAATTGATTTTTTATTTGGTAATTTTTCTTGTTTAGGGATTACTAGTTCTAGGATACCATCTTTAAATTGTGCTTGGACTTGATCAGAATCTACTTCTCCTACATAGAACTTTCTAGTAGTCTTTCCATAGAATCTTTCACGTTTAATATAGTTTTTATCTTCATCTTTTTCTTCTTTTTCATTCTTTTTTTCAGCAGTAATGGTAACATATCCATCTTCACATTCTACTTGGATATCTTCTTTCTTAAATCCAGGAACATCAGCTTCAATATGATAAGCACCATCCTTTTCGTAAATATCACACTTCATCGTATCAAAACTACTATCACTATCCATAAAATTATCAAATATACTATCTAAATAATATCTTCTGCTTGGTAACATATTCATTCCTCCTTTGTTACAATTATAGTTATATCACTATTATTAGCACTTGTCAATAGTGAGTGCTAATTTTTATAAAAATTTTTTTAAACCTGTTATACTATCTTCTTGAAACTGTAAAAACTTCTTAGCAAACTTTAAAGTTTCCTTGCTGGCATCCTTTTCATAATTACCAATTTTTTTCTCCATCTCTAAACTTCCCATCGCAATACCTTGAATCAGCATTTCTGCAATACTAGAATCACTATTATCACTTTTTACTTCTTTTTTAATACCCATACTAGCTCCCATTTTAGCCATCATACCATTTTCTTTTAGGTCTTGATCATGCTCTAGTAGATAACTTTTCGATTCTTCATAATAGGATTCATACTGTTTTAGGATATCTTCTACTACGCTTTTAATCTTATTATCTTTCTGTTTTAATTCTTCTAATAGTTTCGATATCGTATAGTGACCCATTTCCGAATCTTGATAAATATGCTTATATAATTCAATATCTTCCATTTTTTCCTCCCAATTCTATTATGGGAGATCATAAATTTTTCTATACAAAAAACACTAAAAATTTTTAGTGTTTTCCATACTATTTTTTAGGTGTAATTATTTCTATTCCACCCATATATGGTTGTAAAGCCTTTGGTATTTTGATGCTTCCATCTTCTTGATAATTATTTTCTAAAAAAGCAATTAATCCACGAGGAGTTGCAAGTACTGTATTATTTAAAGTATGAACTAAATAAGTACCATTTTCTCCTTTCGTACGAATTCCTAATCTTCTAGCTTGGGCATCTCCTAAGGTTGAACAACTTCCTACTTCAAAATATTTTTGTTGTCTTGGACTCCATGCCTCTACATCACAAGATTTTACCTTTAAATCTGCTAAATCACCACTACAGCATTCTAGTGTTCTAACGGGAATATCTAAACTTCTAAAGAATTCTACTGTAAATTGCCACATTTTATTGTACCATTCCATAGACTCTTCTGGTTTACATAAAACTACCATTTCTTGTTTTTCAAATTGATGAACACGGTAAAGTCCTCTTTCTTCAATTCCATGAGATCCTACTTCTTTGCGAAAACATGGTGAATAACTAGTTAAGGTAATAGGAAGTGTCTTTTCCTCTACGATTTGTCCTTTAAATTTACCAATCATAGAATGTTCACTCGTTCCAATTAAGAATAAATCTTCTCCTTCGATTTTATACATCATAGCATCCATTTCTTCAAAACTCATAACGCCATTTACAACATCACTTCTAATCATAAATGGTGGAATACAGTATGTAAAACCTTTATTAATCATAAAGTCTCTAGCATAACTAAGCATAGCAGAATGAATTCTAGCTGCATCTCCCATCAAATAGTAAAAACCATTTCCACTCGTTCTACCTGCACTTTCTTTATCAAGTCCACTAATACTTGCTAAAATATCTGCATGATAAGGTACTTCAAAATTTGGTACCACTGGTTCTCCAAATTTTTCAATTTCTACATTTTCACTATCATCTTTTCCAATCGGAACAGAGTCATCAATCATATTGGGAATAATCATCATTTTTGCTTTTAAAATAGCTTTTGTCTCTTCCTCTTCTTTTTCTATCGTAGCAAGCCTTCCATTGATTTCTCCTACTCTTTTTTTCATTTCTTCAGCTTGTTCGTGTTTTCCTTCACGCATAAAAGTACCAATCATACTAGAGGTATTATTTTTTTCACTACGTAGATTATCTCCTTCTAACTGTAAACTACGAGCTTTTTCATCTAAAGCAATTACCTCATCTACTAATGGTAATTTTACTTCTTGAAATTTCTTTTTGATATTTTCTTTTACTTTTTCTGGATTTTCTCTTACATATTTAATATCTAACATAATTTTTGATTCCTTTCTTCGTTTACTTTTCTTAGTTTTACTAACTGTTTTTCATATTTTTTTTGAAACCATTCTTGTTTTTCTATAGGAAGTTTTGATAATCTTTCTGGATTATAATTATCACTCATATCTGCTTCTTTCAATAACGAAGCTTCTTTTTTTCTACTACGAATCACATCATTAATTTCTTGGTCATATAAATCTAATTTTTCTAATTTTGTCATCTGGGAAGTATCTCGTTTTTCTTTGGTAACTGTAAACATAATTTCCAAAACATCATAATTAAAATCTAATTCTAATAAATCTTTACAAGTAATTTCCGTATCTTCTACAGTATCATGTAATAATCCTGCTATTTGAACATTTCCCTCTAACTTATCCGATACTCTTTTTAAATGTCCTATATAAGGTTTTCCTGCTTTATCTTTTTTCTGTTTAAATAAGTTTCTAACAATCATACTTGCTTTTAAATATTCATCTTTACACTCTTTTAATTTCCATAAATCATCATAAGTAAAATAGTTTAATAAATGGTTTTCTTGCGATATTGTAGAATGATCATCATATTTTAAAATATCAAATAATTCTTCCCGTAAAACAATCGATCCCATACCTTCTATTTCATCATATAACATTCCTTTTGGAATATCACGATATAAAAAGATAGGACGATTTAATAAATAAGAATTGTACATTTCTAAAAAGGTAGCACCACCAATATAATTAGGATAACACTTTCCCTCTTGCACTTTGTCCATATTCAGTACTAATATAGCATCACTTTCTTTAGATTTTTGCATACTTTCTAAAAAAGATTTTTTACAAAATTCTATATGTTCTAGTGTTGATTGTTCCTTTTTGATTTTTTCTTCTATTAATGGTTCCTCTATACAATTAGGTAGTATTACTTCATACCCTAATTGTTCTAATCTATTTTGAACTCTTTCTACATAAGGATAATTCCATTTGCTACAAGCAATAAAAATTTTTTTCATATTCCCTCCTGAAACAAAAAAAGATGGTACTACTAAGGAGTGCAAAGCACGGTACCATCCTTTTATTTTCTTCCTTTATTATAACGGCTCTGCCGGACCCTATTAAGGTCTCTTTTAAGAAAGTAGATTAAATAGTTATCTATCTTAGTTTTCACCAACCACTAAGTCTCTACCATAGAAATTCTATTATTGGTTTTCTTATTCGATTTGACATTTTTATTATATGAAAGATTTTAATTTTTATCAAGCACTTTTCCATATCTTTGATTAAATTTTTCAATTTGGCTTAATCTTTTTACTTTTGGTTTTTCATCATCCATTTCTTCCTGTTGTATAATCTCTATATATGGATATTTTTCAATATTACGAATCGGATACATCGTAATAATATCATTGGAATTTGCTAATGTCACTACCATGATATAATTTGCCTCTTTCTGATTGATATAGCCACAATGATTATATTTAAAAACATAAAAATTACTAAAAATACCTTTACATAATTGTGGATAATCTTTTTTTGGTAAAAGACTTCTAAAATAAAAATAATATTCTGATAAGGGAAAGTCTTCTGCAAATATGCAATCCTCACCTTGTTGTCTATGCCTATTGATGTGTTGCAATGCCCGATTTTCATCATAATTAAGAACTTGGGAGGATAAATAAGAAATAGGAAATATTTTATGTTGAAAGGAAATATTTAACTTTTTTTCTAAAAAGGTAATCATAAAATAAAAATCTTGACGAAAATTTTGCAGAAGTAAATAATTTTCTTTTACGAGTATCGCACATTCTTCCCATTTTTCTTGATATCCTAATAGTTTAATTTGATCATAAATATATAATTTTCTATCCAGTTCTGATGCTTTTTTGGGAGCTACGTAATTATTTAATAATTCTTCTGCTTCTTCAAAGTAACCATAACAAATTAAAATATTAATAAATCTAGAAACAGCATTTAAATCGTTGGGATAGAATTTTGTATATTCACGATAAGCATCCATTGCTTGTTGATACTTATGGGCATTGATTAAATTTACAATGCTTTGTGATTCATTTTTATCATAATATTTCAATTTTTTATCTTTTTCCATTATGGCACTTCCCACTTTCATTTTACAAATATTAGATAGATTTCGCAAGCAATTTTCATTGAAAAAAGAAAAAAGCTATTAAATAGCTTCTACAATTAACTTAATAGCGGTTCGTTCTTCTCCATCAATCGTAATATCGGTAAAGGCTGGAATACAAACTAAATTTTTTCCACTAGGTGCAACAAATCCTCTGGCAATGGCAATTGCTTTAATCGCTTGATTGAGTGCTCCTGCTCCAACTGCTTGTATTTCCACGGTTCCTTTTTCACGAAAAACATTAGCGAGTGCTCCTGCTACACTATTAGGATTGGATTTGGATGAAACTTTTAATGTTTCCATATGTATTTTATCATTCCTTTCTACAGTATAGCATATGAAAGTAGCAAAAGAAAAAGACCAAAAGGTCTTGATATCTTATAATTCTTCTACTATAGGTTGTTGTACAGGCTGTTCTACAACTGGCTCTGGAATAGAAGGATTTGGCATTATATTTTCTACTGGTGCAGGTTGAATTTCTTCTAGATTAGGTATTTCAGTTACAGGAACAGATGGATTATTTTCGATAGGTATTGTTGGTTCTACCATAGAAGGATTAGGTGCTATAGATATTACTTCTTCTACCGGAGTAGGAACTGACTGTTCTATAACAGGTTCAACAATTGTAGCCTCAGGATATTCTCCACCATATGGTTCATGATGCTCTTCAACTGCTGGCATTGTTTGTGTTGCTTCTAATGGATCATTTCCACCATAAATAGTAACTGGTTTTTCTTCTGGTGTCTCAAAATTATAAGTTGGTGTAGCTCCACCATATATTGTATTCTGCTCATTAGTATTTGCTACAGGAACTACTGGTTCCATAGTTGGCATCTCAACATTCATTGGTGATGCTTGCACAGGCATTTCTACAGATACAGGTGTATTCGCTGAATTTATTGTAGAAATTGGTGGTATTGTTGGGTTTACTTCAGGCATCACTGGAGTCACAGTATCAGAAACTGGTACTTGTTCTGGCATAACAACATTTGGCATTACTGCTTGTGCTACTGTTTGTTGTTCTGGCATAGCAACATTTGGCATTACTGCTTGTGCTACTGTTTGCTGTTCTGGCATAGCAACATTTGGCATTACTGATTGTGCTACTGTTTGTTGTTCTGGCATAGCAACATTTGGCATTACCGTTTGTGCTACTGTTTGTTGTTCTGGCATAACAACATTTGGCGTTACTGTATTAGCAACCATTGGTGCTACATTCATTTCTGGATTTGGAGTAGCAACTGTATTATTTTCTACACTAGGCTGTACGTTTGCACTAGAATTTGCTCCTTTTTTAGATTTTTTTCCTCCTGCAACTAGTAAAATAACTGCAATTATTAGTAAAATGACACCACAAATAACTAAAATACCGGGTATTGTGGTAAACCAATCTAACATTTTTTCATCTCCCTTATTTTATTCTATTAAAATGATAACAAAAAAAAACAATAATTGCAATTCTTTTTTCATAAAAAATAGATTGCGCCTATTATTTTTCATATTTTATTTTATTGTTTTTTATACTTTTTTATAAAAATAGTTTCCAATCATTGATTTTTTCTGGATATTTTTCAAAAATTAATTTTTGTTTCGTAATAGGATGAAAAAAAGAAAGATAATAACTACATAAGCAAATCTGTTTATGATCTAATGTTCCATATCTTTGATCACCCACTAATGGATAACCGCGACTAGCAAATTGCACTCTAATTTGATGATGCCTTCCAGTAATTAGCTGAATCTTTACTAAGCTTTTATTTTCTTTTTCTTGTAATACTTCATACTGCAATACTGATTTTTTTCCCTTGTTACTATCCGTAACTACTGTATTTCCATCTTCTTTTTTCTCTAGATAATCACAAAATTCGCCTTTTTTTTCATCCATGATACCATTTATAATTGCTAAATATTGTTTTTGAAATTCATGATTTTGAATCTGTTTGGTAAGACGAGAAGCTGCTTTACTCGATTTTGCAAATACCATTACTCCTTGTACAGGTCGATCTAATCTATGAACCAGTCCCACATAAACATTTCCAGGTTTATGATACTTTTCTTTAATATAATTTTTAATCATGGTTAACATATCGATATCGCCAGTATTATCACCTTGGCTTAAAATATTAGCTGGTTTCACTACGACAATGACATGGTTATCTTCATATAAAATTTCTAATTTATTCATAAAACTCTACTCTTCCTGTAATACCACATGGTAGTATTAAATTATTTTCCGTAATGGGAAGTCCAATTTCCTCAATTTCCACATTGGCTTTATATTTTGGTAAAATTCTTAACTTTACCAGATTAGCAATCACTTCTTTGGTAAGTCCTCCCGTATAGGAATTAATGATGAAAAATAATGGTTTTTTGCTTAATAATTGTGTACATAAAGTCAGTAAATGATCTAAATCTTTTTCAATATCCCAAATTTCACCATTTGCTCCTCTACCATAACTAGGTGGATCCATGATAATGGCATCATAAGTATTTCCTCTTCTAATTTCTCTTTCGACTAATTTCACAACATCATCCACTAAATAGCGAATGGGTTTATCTTCCAAACCACTTGCTTTTACATTCTCTTTTGCCCAATCAATCATACCTCTAGAACTATCTACATGAACAACGCTAGCTCCTGCTTTTAGGCAAGCAACACTTGCACCACCAGTATAAGCAAACAAATTTAAGACTTTGATAGGTCTTTGACTCTTTTTAATCTTATCCATCATATATTCCCAATTGATGGCTTGTTCTGGAAATAATCCAGTATGCTTAAATCCCATCTGTTTAATACAAAAAGTTAAATCGTGATATTTTACTTGCCAACTAGAAGGAGTATTTTTTAAATTTTCCCAGTGTCCTCCTCCTTTGTTACTACGATAGTAAACAGCATGGATGTTTGCATATTTTTCTAATAAATTACCATTATCCCAAATTACCTGTGGGTCTGGTCTTAATAAATAAATATCTTTCCATCTTTCTAATTTCATACCATTGGAAGAATCTATAATTTCATAATCTTGAAAATCTTTTGTAATCCACATAAAATTCACCTATTTCTATTTTATCAGAAAAAGAAAAAAAGAACTACTAGATAATTTCCTCTTTATGTAGTTCTTTTACTTTTACTAATACTTTTTCTTGTCTATCTTTTTCATATTCAGGAAGATTCTTTTTCGGACTACCAAATCTAGTAATATAATGACTTAATGGTTTCACATGATTCCTGTTAGAAATTAAAATAGAATAACCATGATCTAATTCTTTCACAAAACTTTGCATAATCGTACCATCTACTATTAAATTAGAAGTAGGACTTAACAAAATTTTAGTTCCATCCTTTGGAAAATCTCCTACATATAGTTTACGATAATTATCAATTAACATAATCCCCCTCCTCTTTTCATGCTTGCTATTATATCACATTTTATGTTCCAAAACAATCTTTTTCTATTCATATTATCTGGTTAACATATATGGTTGTTTTTCTTTATTGATATTATTCTCTTTATGAAAATAGTTAACATTATCACATTCTTGAGTTAACTGAAAAATACTCATAACAATAAATTCTTTTTTAGAATCGGATATACAATCAGAATCCAAATAAGGAGAAAGCAACTTATAAAACTGTAGTGATATACTTTGATATTTTTCTTTAAAATCATCATCGACACCAATACTAAAATCCACTGCATACTGTTGCATCTTATTCATGAGATTTTCATAGACCTCATGACTATCACAGATTTTTAACATTTCTTCTTCAATAATAGACATATCTTTTTTAGAATATGCTTCTAGCATTTTTTCTGGAGTAATTAATTCACAGAATATTTTAGTCATTTGAACATGTTCATGATAGGCATTCTCGATGATACCATTATTTCTATATTCTGCATCAATTAAAGTAGTCATACCTTCATTTAACATCATATTTTCTAAATAACCAGTAAAATGAATTACCTCATGTGATAAGATTTCTTCAAAATGTTTATCTTTTTCATCTACATATATGGTAATGATTCTGCTATCTAAATCACTAGTTCCGTTTGTTACAATTTCTCCTTTTGTAGTATTTCTTAATGGATCATCAGCAAGTAAAAGTGATGAAAAAACTTCATATAACTCTTCGTAATCACAGTATGGATTCTCTTGCAAATATTTTTTTAAGGCAGCATAGATTCTTTGTTGTTGATTATTTAAAAGAGAATTCTTCTGAAAGGCATCCATTACTATATCTACTTTTTCTTGATTATTGGTATCTAAATTCTTATCTAAAAAAGGATTTTCTAAAGAACATAATATTTTTTTCTGCTCTTCTTTCTTTTCCTCTAAGGTAATTGCATAAGGAAGTCTTTTCCACTGTTCATAATTAATATTTAAGTTGGTAATGTTGAAGCCAATATTTACCGTTAATAATAAGTAATTTAGGTAAAGTTTCAATCTTTTTAAACTTTTATGTTCGTTAAAAAAAGATTTATTTTTTTTGATATGAGATAAAGCGTAAAAGCAACATGTACCAGAAAAAACACTAGATATCATAAAGCTTAACTGCACCACGATATACATATATCCATATGTTTTCCAATTTAATATCCAATTTTCTAAAGATTGTATTAAAGAGAAAAATTGTGTTTTACAATCACATGCAATATCAAAAAAACTATAGGCAATGAATGCAAAATAAACAGCCATTGTTTCATATTTAGTAATTAAATTTAGATTATTTATTTTTTCTATGGTATCATCTACATATTGATTTAATTCTTTATCTTGATTAGTAAAGAAGATTACTTGTTGTGCTCCTAATTTCTGTTTAGGATTTTGTTTTTGTAGTTGTTTTAGTTTTAAATATAAAATGTGATTCAAATTACCTTGAGTATTTTTATAACATTGATATTCCCCATCCTGATACTGAATTAAAATTTTTGTGATTTCATTAGGGTTTTTAGTATTTGTTTTACCAATATAAATTTTTTCAATGAATTGTTTTTTTGTCACCATAGTCACTTCCATTTCAGCGTATTATAACATTTTTAGAGAAAAAAGTCTAGTTTTTTAATAAATAATGTTACTTTTACATAAACTGTGATTAGAATGGATGTGGATTATGAATCGTTTTTTGAATTATACAGTTCAACCAGGTGACAATTTGTACAGTATTGCTAAAAAGTTTCATACTACTATTAATGATTTAGTGACTACTAATCATCTAGATAATACTTTGCTTTCCTCTGGACAAATTCTAATTATTCCTGATGATTCTAATTCTTCTTTAGAACATATTGGAAGTGATATCTGCAAACAAGATTTAGAAGAAATGGAAAAACAACCGATCTATGATACTTATATCGTACAACAAGGTGATAACTTATATACCATTGCTCAAAAATTTCATACTACGGTTGCTAGGTTAATTTATATTAATAATTTAAAAAATAATTTGCTCTCTTTCAATCAAGAATTAAAAGTTCCTCATAGTACCAATAATACTACTATCTATACAGTAAAAGAAGGAGATAGTTTATATCAGATAGCTTCTAATTATAACGTCACTCCTAAGCAAATTATCGATTTAAATCAGTTGTCTTCTACTTCTCTTACGATTGGTCAAAAATTAGAAATTCCTACTTTTTCTCGCAAATCTACTGATCACTATTATATCTATCGTGTTAAAAAAGAAGATAGTCTCTATTCTATCTCCCAAAAATTTAATACTACGGTTGCTCTTATCAAAAAAGAAAATAACTTATTAGATAATTTATTAGCAATCGATCAAATTTTAATGATTCCTAAATAAAAGATACCGTAGTATCTTTATTTTTTTGCCCTTTCTACAATATATTTCCATTCTAATGGCCCTACTCTTCCTGTTTCTTCCAATTGATACTCTTTTTGAATTTTTTTAACTGCTGTTTCCGTTTTGGTATCAAAACATCCAATGACATCTACTAATGGAAAACTAGGATCCTTTTGATAAATATTTTTTAAAAATTGTTGTAACGTCATTACTTCTTCTCCTTTCATTCCTAAAGATAAAGAAATGCCAGGATAAATTTCCTCTTTATGAGAAAGTGCTTCTTTTGGTAAATGAGATAATACTTCAAAATAAACTTCTTTCAATTTATTCCAAGTAGTAACATCTACAATTCCCGTTACTGGCAATTGATACTTTTTCTGAAAGGCTACTACCATTTGATAAGTGTTGTTATCATAAATGGAATCTACTGTTAAAAATGGAATATCTTCATCAAAATAAGCAACGACACTTAAAAAATAGTGAAGTCCTTGAACATGTGGACCTTGATCATTTTTCTTAAGTTCTAAACCAAATTTCATTTCAATTTCTTCTTGAAAAACACCTTCTGTATAGATATCTGATAGTTTTTTAACAGCATTATATAAGTATTTTATTTTATACCAGGTTGCTTTATCTATGATACCGGTTACTTCTAAATCAAATATTTCCTGAAATTTTTTTACTGCTTGTTCTAATAAAACATCATAAAATTCGTGAATTGGATTTAGTTCTGGAATCGCTGGATAATTTACATGAATGCGATTTAATTGTCTTTTGATGATACGAACGTGTTCTGATACTTCTCCTAATTTTAAAGGTGCTCCTGGATAGGAAGTAATAGGATCTGATACTTCTGCATTTTGAATAATGGAAATATCATTGCCATAATAGTATTTTAAAATTTCAGTTGGCGTTTTTCCTTTACTAGCTAAGTCTACGGTTCCCCATTGCGATAAACCTTTACATAATGTATTTTTACCATCACAGTAACTAGCAAAATAAGGTTCAATATGATCTCCTTTTACGATGTAATTATTAAAGATTTCATCGACAATCTTTCCAATATTATCAAACAAATCCCTTCCCTTTTTATATGTTTGATCATAGTTTGGAAGAGAAGTAATATCAAAAAAGTAACCTTGACTTGGATAATATTCATTATAGATGCGATTGAGAGTAAAAGAAATAATGGCTAAGATATTACTACGAAGTGCAGCATCTGGCCATGATGGAAATATTTCACTACAACTAACATTTTTAATATAGTCGATAAAAGGAATATTAATATCTTCGCTTTTTTCATCCGGTAGTCCTAAATGAACTGTGATGGTTGTTGGGATGATAGGTCTACCAATTTGTCTATTTTCCATAAAAGAATTCCTTTCTTGCAGGATAGTCATTCGGAATCATTTCTATTTTTTGAATGGATTTTACACCATCATAAATAGAAACATTTTGAATGGTCACAGTTTGGTAATCTGGATGAGTTGCTTCTATTTGATAGATGGATGCTCCATTTAGATAATCTGTTCTACGAATTGGCGTTGGTAAAGAAATAGAATCAATTAAACCACTTTCTTCTGTATATCCCGTATAAAATACTTTTTTTTCATGATTAAAAATCTTATAAACTTCAATTTTAGCATTTTGGATAGGAAAATAGGTATTACCAATTAACGTTTGGATTTTTAAAGTACCGATTCCTAAATTCTTTTGTAAAAATTCTTGATAACTATCCTCATCTTTTATATCATGGCTCGAATTTTTGCTGATGAATAGAATTTGTCCTGGTAAAATAATCGTATTTTTTAACTCATTCAATTCCATTAATTGACTAACAGATATTTGATATTTTTGGGAAATGCTATATAAATTTTCCCCTTTTAAAACAGTATGAGTGACATCTTCTCTCATAAAATCACCTATTACATCCTATGAAAGTGAAAAAAATAAGTGAAGTTTGATTTTTCTTTTATCCATTTTAGGCTTTCTACATATATTATGATAGAAAGGATAGAAAAAAATGGTAAGTAAGAATAAAAAAGATTGTTTTCCTTTTAACAATGGGTGTTATTTATTGGGACCAACTGGACCAACCGGGCCAACAGGTCCTGGTGGTGGTCCAATCGGACCAACTGGACCAACTGGGGCAACAGGTCCTACTGGGCCTACGGGACCAATGGGACCTCAAGGAGAAATGGGTTCTACAGAATCGATTCAAGTTGGAGAGGTCGTTACAACTGATCCAGGAACAGAGGTAGAAGTTATCGATCATAAATATGGATTGGAACATGTTTTTGATTTTATCATTCCAAGAGGAATGGATGGAAAAGAAGGACCTCAGGGTGAAATGGGAGAAATAGGTCCTACTGGGCCTACGGGACCAGCTGGATTACCAGGAACCAGTGTTACTATTTTGGGGTCTTATGATAGTTTGGATGAGCTAGAACGAGAACATGAAACAGGAAATCCAGGAGATTCTTATTTAGTAGGCGATAACTTATATGTATGGTCAGAAACAGAAAATGCTTGGAAAGATGTAGGTAGAATTCGTGGACCTCAAGGTATTCCAGGACCTCAAGGTGTAGCAGGGATTCCTGGGGAAGCAGGGCCTATGGGTAAAGAAGGACCAACCGGACCCCCTGGACCACTAGAAATTCCAAATGGGTACTTTGTATCCTTTAATAGCGGTTATCCACAAGAAGGTTTAAAAGTAGAATCTGATGCTAGAATTCCTATTTCGTTAAAAGCAATGGATAATGCTGGAATTTATACTTTAGAACAGAATGAAAATTATATTCAATTTGATAAAGAAGGAGTATTTCAAATTACCTTTATCGTATCGGCTTACTGCAACATCAGTGAAAATGATACTGATGTCATCGCTATTGGTTTCCGTCAAGAGAATTCTAATATTATCTATGCTGGTGCTAGTATTTGGAATGAAACTCATGCTGCTGAAAGAATTGTTGGTCAAGGTATGTTTGTAGTAGCAAGTACCGATGAAAAATGGGAATTAGTTAATTTAAGTCAATCCCCTATTTATCTTAGTTCTCCAATTATTACGGATATTATTTCTGATTCTTATTATGTCAATGCTCCTGTTAATATTATCATTCAGTACTTAGGATAATTGTAACTATGTGTTTATAATTGCTTCTTTTCTTTCGAAAACATATATTATGAATGAAAGGAGGAATTAGAATATGTGTGGAGGAAATAGTTTTCCAAACCTTGGTAGTGGATGTTATTTACTAGGACCAACCGGACCTCTTGGACCTACGGGACCACTTGGACCAACCGGGCCTACTGGACCTACGGGACCAACGGGACCAACAGGGCCAACCGGACCAACCGGGCCTACAGGGCCAACTGGGCCAGCAGGTGTTAGTTTAGCAGCATATGGAGGATTATATAATAATTCTGAACAAACAGGTGCTATTGCCGATACTAATCCAATTGAAATTAATTTAAGTGAGGAACTACCTAGTGCTAATGTAACATATATTCCAGCTGATAGCATTACCATATCAGAAAATGGTACTTACGAAATTACTTATTATGCAAATATAGCAACTAGTGGTACCGATAATGTTACTTTTGCAGTAAGAAGTAATGAACAAAATATTCCTGCTACTATTTCGATTGTAACATCACAAGCTAATGTTAGTGATACATTTAGTGGCAGTACTATTGTTACGTTAGCTGAAGGTGATGAACTTGATATGGCCTTTACTGCTTCTACTGGTTCTGGTACTTTAACAGTAGGAAGCTCTGAAGCAGGAAACGTTGGTGCATCTTTAACTGTTAAGAAAATTAGCGACTAGATTTTCTATTTTAAAGGGACTACTTTCATAATTATCATCATGTTAATTAGGTTAACATTATAAGTATAAAAAGAGGTTTTACATAAAATATAATGAGTCAAGTTAACGATTACTCCTTGACGAAAATATTATTAATAAAATCTCCCATAAGTGATATAGATCTTTTTCTATATCACTTTTATTTTGCATAAAATTTATAGAGGTGGATATATGAGTAAATACAAAGTATGCGTATATGCAATTTGTAAGAATGAAGAACAGTTTGTTACTCGTTGGGTAGATTCTATGAAGGAGGCAGATGAAATCTATGTTTTAGATACGGGATCTAAAGATAACACGAGAAAAAAATTAAAAAAATTAGGAGTTCATGTTAAGAAAAAAGTGATTAAACCTTGGCGATTTGATGTTGCTAGAAATGAATCATTAAAACTATTACCAAAGGATACCGATATTTGTGTTTGTACCGATTTAGATGAAATTTTTGAAGAAGGATGGCGGGAACAGTTAGAAAAAGTTTGGGATAAGAATACAACGAGATTAGCCTATAATTATAATTGGAGTTTAGATGAAGAAAATCATCCCAAAGTCAACTTTTATATTGAAAAGATTCATAGTTTAACTGATTATACTTGGACGCATCCTGTTCATGAAGTATTAACTTATATTGGCAAGAAAAAGGAAAAAAAGAAAACTACGGATACTATTACTTTAAATCACTATCCAGATTCTACAAAACCACGAAGTAGCTACTTACCATTATTAGAATTATCAGTAAAAGAAGATCCTTTTGATGACAGAAATATGCATTATTTAGGTAGAGAATATATGTATTATGGAAAGTGGAATGAAGCCATTGATACTTTAATCAAACATTTATCGTTACCAACTGCCATATGGAAAGATGAACGATGTGCGTCTATGAGATTTATTTCTAGGTGTTATAAAAATTTACATCGTTATGATGAAGCAAAACTATGGTTAGATAAAGCCATACAAGAAGCACCACATTTAAGAGATCCTTATATGGAAAGAGCATTATTAGAATATGAATTACAGAATTGGGAAGCGTTGGTTAACTACTGTTTACTGGCACTCAAAATTAAAAAACATCAAAAAACATATATTAACGAAGTATTTAGTTGGGATCATACCGTATATGATTTACTAGCCATTGCTTATTATTATTTAGGAAACCTTGATTTCGCAATTGAAAATGAACAACAAGCACTTTCTATGGACCCAACCAATGAAAGATTAAAAAATAATCTCGATATTATGATGAATGTAAAAACAAGTCAACAGTAGTTTCGTTGACTTATTTTTTATAGTTTTTTAGTATAGAATCCTTAAAGAAAGGAACAATCATATTTTATCTTTTCTTTACTAGTGTATATCTACTTTTATCAAACATTTGCCATGGTGCAAATTGATTGCCTTCCGTGTGACCGGAAATAGCAAAACTAGTAAATCCATACCTTGCTAAAATATCTTCATTTTTTTCTAATTGCTTCAGTAAATTTTTAATAACGCTTAACCATATAAAATCTGGTATTGATTGATAATCTTTGGGAATATATGAAGAAAATATAGCTAAATTTAAACCAATTGATTTTAAAAATTGTATTCTTTCATTTCTAGTCATTTGATAATCTTCATTACTAATTTGATAAGTTTGATATTCCTTAAAATTTTCAATGCTAAGTTTTCTTAAATCATACCATGGTATAAAATATCTTTCATGAGTACAAATACTTTTTGATACTTCTCTTCCATCAAACCCTTTTGAAACGGCATCTATAAAAACATTCTTTCCTAAATCCACTCCTACAGATATTCCAGCATACCTTTCATATCTTTCAGAAGAATTACTAGCTATATTAAATAAAATTAACACTCCATATGGATCTTTTTCTTTTACTTTTATTAAAGTATCATAAAAGCAATTACTTTTTCCTGAATTTTCTATACCCAAAATAGGGCATCTACCTTTTAGAGTATCCACTCTATTCTGATTAAAATTCATTAATAGTTCTTGATGACTTAGATAATCCTCTTCATTTTCTATAATAATTAAATCTGTAATAGGACTTAGTTGTGGAAAAAAATATAATAAATTTAACATATCACTAGTTCTATAATATTCCATCATTTTTTGTTGATCATTAATATTTTTAATACTTAACATATACATTCTCCTGAAAAACATATTACTAAAGTCAATATGCAAGTGTATTTTCTAAATTGACAAATTTAGTATCAATTTACCTTGTATAAAGAACATTTGTTTGATATAATTAATTTGGAACATTTAATAGTTGGGTGATTGCCAAACTTCATAAAGAAGGGAGGCGATAGTATGAATAAGAAGGATTTTTTAATTCTATCTTTAATCATTCTTATCTTCCTATTAGTATTATTACTATTTATAGTTTTAATATAAAAGAAAATCACCTAACTCAACTGCTTTGAATTAGGTGAAACCAATCTTTTGGCAACACTCAACACTAGCATATTGAATGTTCCTTTTTTATTTTATGCAAGTTTCCTTGACATATTCATCATAACATAAAAACGCACTTTTATCAAGTACGTTTTCTATTTTTACTCGAATTTTCCGAGTTTTGTATCAACCTGGTGCCCGAAATCGGACTTGAACCGACACGATATTGCTATCAGTGGATTTTGAGTCCACCGCGTCTACCATTCCGCCATTCGGGCATGACTAAATTATAGCAAGAAAAAAAAAAGAAGTAAATACTTTTTCCTAATTACTCCTCTATTTCTTCTTTGTATTTAGATTGATATAAATCAGTATCACTATCGGAATTATTATTATCCATAAACTGTTCCATTTCTGGTAAATCATCAATTGTAGCTAGTCCAAAATAATCTAAAAAATCACTAGTTGTTTGATAAAGAATAGGTCTACCAATCGCATCACTTCTACCTACTTCCTTAATGAAACCTTTTGCTACCAATTTTCGCATCATTTGGCTACTACTGACTCCCCTAATTTCATCTACCTGTATTCTAGTAATTGGTTGATTATAAGCAATGATTGCTAAAGTTTCTAGGGCTGCTTGTGAAAGTACACTACTTTCTGGATTTTCAATTAATTTTTGATAATATTCACGATGTTCTTTTTTGGTTGTTAATTTAAAGGTATTTCCTAAAAAGTTAATTCTGATTCCACTGGTTTCTTGCTCATATTTTTCTTTTAACGTGCTAATTAATTCTTTGGCTTCGTCATTTGTAATATTTAAGATATCCATGATTTGACTAATGGTTAGTCCGTCTTCTCCTACTACAAATAAAAGTCCTTCTAATACTGCTAATTGATTCACGATACCACCTCACATATGATATGATCAAAGTTATTTTCTTGATAAATAGTTAATTCCTGTTTTTTTGCCATTTCTAATACTGCTAAAAAGGTTACTACAATATATTCTTTTGTGATTTCTTCAAACAAATCAAAAAAATCTACTTTTTTTTGTTGTTTTAAAATAGAACGAATACTTTTTCTTCTTTCTTCCACAGTAATTTCTCTTTTCGTAACTGTTGTGGATAATGGTTTTTCTGCCTGTTTTCTTTCTAAAAATTTCTGAAAAGCCTTCATCAAATCATCTAAAGTAACATCGCTAGTAATCACAGTACCTTCTTCTACATATTCTTTTAGATTTGCTGGTGCTTTTGTATAAAATTCATGACGAACTTCTTCCAATTCCTTGAAACTCTTAGTCATATCTTTATACTTTTGATATTCTATTAATCTGTGAATTAATTGCTCTCTTGGATCTTCTTCCTCTTCTTCTATCTCTTCTTGATATCGTGGAAGAAGCATTTTAGATTTCATTTCCATTAATTCACTAGCCATGATCAAATATTCACTTGCGATATTTAAATTTAGTTGTTCCATGCTTTTGATATAATCCAAATATTGATTTGTAATATCGACAATTTTAATATCCCAAATATCGACTTTGGATTCTTTGATTAAATGAAGAAGTAAATCTAGTGGGCCTTCAAAAGCATCAATTTTTACTGCATACTCCATGTTATCACCTATTTCTAAAAGCATTATATCATATTTTTTGATGGAACTCTATCAACAGTTTATGATAAATTTTCATAAAGCCTAAAATTTGTTATAATGAAAATAAGAAAAGAGTGATATTATGAAAAGATTTACCATGAAAGATGAAAATTTTACTTGTGAAAACTGTAGAAAAGCAGTAAGCAAATTAAATTATACAGCCCGTGATCATTGTCCTTATTGTTTATACTCAAAACATGTAGATATCATGCCTGGTGATAGAGCAAACAAGTGTCAAGGTCTTTTAAAACCTATTGGAATTGAAAAGTTCAAAGATACTTATAAAATTATCTACCAGTGTGAAAAATGTAATCAAATTCACAAAAATATTATGGCTAATGATGATAATATGAATTTAATTATTGAACTTGCAAAGGAAACGCCAAAATACTAATTCGTAATTTATGTGTTCTGTTTGGGAAATAGAGTAATCATTCTATTTTTCTCCTATCTTCTACTTTCCTAATTTCAAACAAAAGAAAAAGGAATTTCTCATTTTTCCATACGGAAATTTGAGGATTCCTTGATTTTTTTCTCTTCAAAAGATTCTTGATAAGTTTTTGAAATTTTTAATATACAATCTTATATGGTTTATCACTTGTACCTAAACCAACAGCTTTGGTATTAGTATTCAGATTGATAACTGGGCGTATTGTTTCACTACCAATTACAGTATTCATGTGAAGATTACCAGACTCTTGAACATACCAAACAGCGGCATTAGCACCACTATATCCACCAGGACTTATCATCCAAAAATTAGTATTATTATGTAAATAGTAATTACTATTTTGTTGTGAATGATATCCTCCTGCAAATACTACTTCATCATAATTAATTAAACCTATATATGTATATACCAATCCTTTTCCATTTTCATCTACGCTACATTTAAAATTTGGAATATAGTTAGAATATAAATTCATAATTGTCCCATTATTTCTAACATCAGCATAAGCTGTTTGAGTGGTTACTCTTGCTTGTTCGCAAAAGTAATTGCCTATTTGAATATATTTGGAATATCCTTGATTATCTATATTTTTTAGGTACCAATTATATAATACATTTTTTAATCCATTGTTTATGTCACTTTCACTATAATACATAAAATCTTTACTATCCTTATTTTGATTAAAATAATATAGAGTATTATCATTGATGCCATCTTGCTTAATTAATCTTACTGTTCCATCTTCATTAATTCTCACTATTCTCCATAATTGTTCTGCAAATTCTACATAATTATTTTCTACTGTTCCTCTAAAATAATAGGTAGGTTTTCCATCATTAGTGTCTCCTGATTTATATAATCCATTTTCATCATCTGTATTATTACTTGATGTTGTTAAGGTTGGTTCCTTTTCTATTAAATTATTCTGTGTCAAAATCTTATCTTTTAATGTTGTTGCTTCTTTTACTTGTATGGTCCTGATTACACTATTTAAGTTACCTTTTTGATCTACCACAATATATCTAACTGTATAATTTCCTATTACATTTGTCTTTACTTCTCCTATCGTTACTACTTTGTTTCCTTCTTCTACTTCTACACTAGAATCCATAAAATCATCTGTTTCTTCAATAATAATTACTTCTTCTCCTACTAAATGAATAGTTGGTATCTCATCTGTACTATTTACTACTACTGTTCTTACTACTTGTCCAATATTACCACTTTGATCTGTTACATGATAAGTAATATAGTAGATTCCTATTTGAGTAGTATCGATATTAGTTACTTCTTTTACTTCTTCATCGATTCCATTATAATATTCAATCGTTGTTGTGACATCATCGATTGTAAATATCTCTTGATCATCTTCTACTTTTTCTACTCCTAATTCTTGATAGACATCTCCTACTTTTAAATGAACATCTTGATTTCCTTTGGCATCTTTTCTTAAAGTAATTACTGGTGCTGTATCTACTACATATCCATCGTCTACATCTTGAATACTATCTACTACAATCCTTGCTTTAAACTCTTTTCCTTGAATCTCATTTGGTGCGCTAATATCTATCCATAACTTGATGCCATACTGATGTTCTTCTCCTGGTTTTATGATTACATTTCTTAAAAATACTAAACTGGTATCTAAGTTAGATAATTGAATCGGATTAGAATAGGGACTATTGTCTTTATTATAACTAAATTTAATGTATTTTAAAGG